>JAJBVJ010000268.1 GCA_020859875.1 Rikenellaceae bacterium | reverse complement strand
ATTTTTTATTGTATTTAACTAATCTATAATTGTATTTACTCTCTCCCGGGCCATAACAGACGACGGGAGCCGCGAAATATTCGCGGCTCCCGACATATCTTTAATCCCGGAAAGTTACTCTCCGCCGTTCTTTTTTTCCTGGGCGTACTTTTCATTCAGCGCCTCGAGCACCAATTCGGTGATATCGAGCCGCGGGTCTGCATGCAGGATGGGAGTGATTCCCGAAGTGGTGAGGATGACCCCGTAGCGGTAGTCGTGGTTGAACTCTTCGATGAAAGAGGTGAGACTGTGGTAAATGTTGTTCATCATCACCTGGTTCTCCTCGGCAAGCTCCATCTGCACCCGTTCGCGGTGCTGGTAGAAGCTCTGCTCCTGTCTCTGGAGCTTTTCCTGGAGCTCGGCCGCCTGGGCACGTGTGACGAGCCCTTTCTCTATTTTTTCCTGCGCGTCGGCAACTGCACGTTCCAGGCTGCGCCCTTTGGAGGTAAGTTCGTTTTCCGCCTTGGTGGCCTTCTCCTCGAGAGCCTGCCCGAGCTCGACTACCAGCTCGTAGCGCTCCATCAGCACCTCGAGGTCGACATATGCTATCAGGCTGCTCACCTCCGCTACCGTAACCGTCTGTCCGTCACTCTCCTCCGCCGGGCTTACCGGCTGGCTGTTGCATGAAACGGAAAGAAATGCGGCAGATGCGGCCGCCAGGATCAATTTCTTCATAACCTTTTAAGTAGTTTTATATAATGTTGAAAAGTTTATACCGGGCAAAGATATAAATTTTTTCAGGTTTGCTACATTTGTCCACGGAGTAAATAACAGAAGGAGATTTCAATGTACGAATATATAAAAGGAAATGTGAGCGAGTTGAATCCGGCCTATGCGGTGGTAGAGGCGGCCGGGGTCGGCTATTACCTCAACATATCGCTGCAGACCTATTCGGGCCTGGAGGGCGGCAGGGAGGCAAAGCTGCTGGTTCACTATATAGTCCGGGAGGATGCACAGATACTCTACGGGTTCCTCTCCCGCGAGGAACGCGATATTTTCCGGATGCTGATTGCGGTATCGGGTGTGGGCGGCAACACGGCACGGATGATCCTCTCCACCTACGCCCCGGGCGAACTGGTCAACATAATATCGAGCGAAAATGCCGGCCTGCTCAAAAATGTGAAAGGGCTGGGACTTAAAACGGCTCAGAAGATAATCGTCGAGCTCAGGGACAAGATCGCGGGGATAGCCGCCGCGGCCGGATCGCCTCCCGAAGGGGCAATCCCCGCCGGCGGCGGGGGATGTTACCAGGAGGCTCTGGCCGCCCTGACCATGCTCGGTTTTTCGCGCGCCGCATCGGACAAGACCCTGCGCTCGGTTATAAAGGCCCGGCCCGACATCACAGTGGAAGAGGCGGTGCGGCAATCCCTGAAACAGTTGTAGGTAAAGATACTGTTAAGGAAACGTTAATAATATTAAGCCGACTTTGGGATGTATCGAAATAGTGATATTTTTGCGCCTGAATCCGTAAGAGGATGTTTTATTGAATTTTAGATTCACCAACGAAATCCAAACCAAATCCTATGGACCCAATCTTTACCGTTGTAGTCGGCATCCTTATGGCCCTTGCCATATCGGGCCTGGTGGTGGGCGTAGCCAACGACGCGGTCAATTTCCTCAATTCGGCACTCGGCTCGAAGGCGGCCCCATACTGGGTGATTATGACCGTCGCCTCGGCCGGGATCATCATCGGAGCCCTCACTTCGAGCGGCATGATGGAGGTGGCGCGATCCGGCGTATTCTATCCGGGCCAGTTCACCTTTGCCGAAATAATGATGCTCTTTCTGGGGGTGATGTTCGCAAATGTGATCCTGCTCGACTTGTTCAATACCTTCGGGCTGCCCACCTCCACCACGGTATCGCTGGTGTTCGGCCTGCTCGGCGCCGCCATAGCGGTGGCGGCCGTAAAGATATGGGGAGCACCCGAGCTGCACGGCTCCGACCTGAGCAATTACATCAATTCGGGGAGTGCGATGGTGATAATATCGGCGATACTCGTCTCGGTGGCCGTCGCCTTTGTCATCGGGTCGATCGTAATGTACCTGACACGTATCATATTCACCTTCCGCTACCACAAAGTATTTTCCCGCGTGGGGTATATGTGGTGCGGGATCGCTTTTACCGCCATCACCTACTTCGCTCTGTTCAAGGGACTTAAATCTTCGGGGCTGGTCAGCCCGCAGCTGATGCAGTATATGGGTGAGAATCTCGGCCTGTCGCTTCTGGTAATATGGGTCGCCTGCAGCATTCTGATGGCGATACTCCAGCATATTTTTAAAGTCAACATACTGAAAGTAACCATTCTAGCCGGAACCTTCGCCCTCGCCCTGGCATTCGCCGGCAACGACCTGGTCAACTTCATCGGGGTGCCCATCGCAGGGTGGGATTCCTACCGGATCGCCGCGGAGGGTGGCGGACCAGATATGATGATGGGCGAATTGATGAAGCCCGTGACCGCAAATTTCGGGTTTCTCGTGGCGGCGGGCGTCATTATGATCATTACCCTCTGGACCAATAAAAAGGCAAAGAGCGTAACCGAGACCGAAATAAACCTCGCCAAACAGGACGAGGGGGTCGAGAGGTTCGGCTCCACTATTATCTCCCGCTCACTGGTGCGGGCGGCACTGAGTTTCAATCGAAGCATCGAAAAGGTGATGCCCGAGCGGCTGAGGCGGTCGGTGGAGAAAAGATTTCTGCCCCTGAGGCCCCAGGAAGGCGACGCGGGAAAGGCCCCCTTCGATATGATCCGGGCCACGGTCAACCTTACCGTCGCCTCTATTCTGATCTCGGCGGCCACTTCACTCAGACTCCCCCTCTCGACAACTTACGCCACCTTCATGGTCGCCATGGGCAGCTCCCTTGCCGACCGTGCGTGGGGGCGCGAAAGCGCGGTGTACCGGATCACGGGTGTACTGACCGTTATCTCGGGATGGTTCCTTACCGCACTGGTAGCCTTCGTGATAGCCTTTGCCGTGGCCCTGGCCCTGATGTACGGCGGCACGGTGGCCATTATCCTCATTACGATTCTCTGCGGATACATGCTCGTTCAGAGCGCGATACTGCACAGAAGGCGCGAAGCCAAAAAAGAGATGGCCAAGCAGAATATCACGGGCAACCGCGAGGCCGAAGACGTGATGGCTTCCATAATTACCGAGGTGAGCGAGACGATGGAGAGCGTTACCCATATCTACCGCGACACCCTGCTGGGCACATTCAACGAAGACCGCAAAATTTTGCGCAAGACGGTGAAGGATTCCAACGAGCTCTTCTATCAGGCCCGCGAACGCAAATACCAGGTGCTTCCCACCCTCCAGCAGCTCCAGAGCAATTATATCGAATCGGGACACTATTACGTCCAGGTGGTGGACTATATGAGCGAAGTCACCAAAGCCCTCGCCCATATCACCCGCCCCTGCTTCGAACATATCAACAACAACCACGAGGGGCTCTCGAAGGAACAGGTGGACGACCTTATTTACATAAACGACGAGGTGTCGCGCATCTTCGAAAGGATCAACGTTATGCTCCAGAGCAACGACTTCGAGGACATCGAGCCCGTATTGCGGATGAGGGACAAGCTCTTCGCCGACCTGGACGAGGCTATCAAGCACCAGCTCAAAAGGATAAAGGCAAAGGCGTCGAGCACCAAAGCCAGCCTTCTGTATCTCAATATTCTCACCGAGACCAAAACCATGATACTCCAGTCTCGTAATCTTCTCAAATCGCAGAAGTACTTTGTTGAGTACCGCAACTATGAAGAGCCGGTAGCGGCGGTATGAGAATCGGGAACAATCTTTGAATTTTCCGCTTCGGCGGCACAATAAAACGGGCGGGGAACTGTTATACTTTAGGCAGGCAGTTCCCCGCCGTTTGTTTCGAGGTAAAAAAATATGTAATTTTGCAGGATATTATATCCGGATTACAGCCGTACGGGCATGAAAATATTATACCGATACATACTGCTTACTGCACTGTCGCTCCTTGCGGTGTGCTGTAATTCCGAAGAGAAGAACACCGTCGCCACACAGGAGACCAACATCGAGAATTTTTTGAGCAACTATCTTGACGAGGACGAGATACGCCCCCTCTCGAGCGGGGTTTACAGGTACATTCCGCGCAGCGGAAGCGGCAGCCGGATAATCAGGGGCGATGTGGTCTGCTTCTATTTCGCCGGCTACCAGTTCACTTCGTCGAGGCAGGAGCCCGCGTTTTACACGAATTTCGACTACCTGGTCGAAGAGATGCGGGAGGACGGGATCAATACGATCTTCTGGTCTACCGATCCGGAGGTGGTGACCATAGGGGACAACCGCCTTATAAAAGCCCTCGAAACCGGGCTTACCGGGTGCAACAAGGGGGATTCCGTAAGGCTGTTCGTAACCTCGGACAACGCCTACGGAGACCATTACGTTTCCAACCTGCCGATAAATACGGCGGTGGAATATGTGATAAACATACTTACCGAAGAAGAGGAATCCAATTTAATACTACCATAGATGGAGTTATTCAGACGGGCCCTGCCCGTAATTCTGGCAGCCGTAATTGCCGTATCATGTTCCAAAAGCGAGGATGTACCCTACTCCGAACTGGAATTAAAATCTTTCGAGAAGTGGATGGAGCTCAATATAAATACCGGCGGTGTCGCTGTGGCCGAAAAGTTCGCCGACGGATTGTATGTCGAGTGGCTCCAGCAGGCTCCGGCGGGCGCCCAAGCCCCGTCGTGGGGCGACTATGTCCAGATAGAGTACCGCGGGCTTCTTATCAGCGATTACGATCCTTCGACCGGCAATGCGACCATGTTCATGACGCGCCTCGAGGACGATGCCAGGAAACTGGGCACCTTTACCTACTATACCCACTATGTCCCGCAACTGGTGATCTACAACCGCAATAACAACCTGATGTCGGGCATGCAGTCGGCGCTCGAAAAGATGAAGGTGGGCGACAAGGTGAGGATCTTCATGACCTCGTCCTACGCATCGCCGACCTCGGTACTCACCACCACCTACGGCTACGAGGGCAATACGTCGGTACCATCGGGGGTTCCCGTTATCGTGGAGCTGGAACTGAAGGGCATCGTGGAACAGCCCCAAACCGACGAGGAGAATTTCGTCAACGATTTCGCAAGCCGCCAGTGGGGACAAAGCCTGCGCGACACCGTCCGGGAATACATCTACGTCAATATGCTCGACCGTCCGGTAGATGCCGACACCGTGAAGTCCGACTCTACGGGCTACCTGCACTACGCCGCATTTTTCGCCTACGACCTCCAGGTCGACCCAGCATACGACTATCTCTACGACCCCCACAGGCGTCTTTTTTTAATCGAGAGCAATATAGATTCCATCGCACGCAAATATTTCAGAACCGTGTCGACCTCCTCGTCGGTATCGTACAAACCTTCGAGCCCGCCCGAATCCCCTGCCGCGATGGCACTGGACGCCGTAACCCAGATATTCGAAAACGAAAACATAAGATACGGGAGCAGGTTCGAATTCATAACAACTTCGTCCTACGCCTACGGATCGGGCGGACAGAGCCCCGCAAGCCAAACCACCGAAGTTCTGCCCTACCAGCCTGTATATTTCTACATCCAGGTGGAGGATTACGACTACGGGGAGTAGGCCACATCCCAGGATAAAACAAACGAGGCGGTACCTTCCGGTACCGCCTCGTTTATCTTCGCCGGCCGGCCCTCTTATGAGAGCAGCCTGCGAACCACCTCCGAGATAGCCTTGCCGTCGGCCCTGCCGGCGAGCCGCTTCGATGCCGCTCCCATCACCTTTCCCATATCCTGCATCCCCGAAGCACCTGTGTCGGCGATGATCCGGGCCACCTCTTCTTCGAGAGCGGTCCCTTCGAGTTGTTCGGGCAGGTACTCCTTCAATACGGCCACCTGGGCCATCTCGTACTCATAAAGGTCGTCCCTGCCCTGCTGCTGGAAAACCTCCGCCGAATCTGCGCCCTGTTTGGCCAGCTTGCTTATGATCCTGACTACGGCATCGTCGGGTAGAATATCCATTGCGGGGCCGGCGGTCTTGGCCTCGATTATCTGTTTCTTTACATTCCTAAGGGTATCGCGCCTTACCGGGTCGCCATCCTTCATGGCCTGCATTATCCCCTGGCTGATCTTCTTTTCCAGTTCCATATGTCAAATTTTTATTTCGCCGGCCCAAATTTACGGCTTGCGGGTAAATATACAATCGTTTTGTAAAATATGTTATCTTTGTTTTCTAAAATGTATCTACAATAAACGAGCTATACAGGATGAAAATAGCCATAGTTGGAACCGGATATGTAGGACTCGTTTCCGGAGCCTGTCTTGCGGAGATGGGTCTTGAAGTGATCTGTATAGACGTAGACACAAAAAAAATAGAGAATCTCAAGAAGGGCGTCAACCCGATCTACGAACCGGGGCTCGACGAGCTTCTGACCCGTGTCACCGAGGCGGGAAGGCTCTCCTTCTCCCACTCTATGGGAGATGTTATCGACCGGGTGGAGATAATATTCAGCGCGGTGGGCACCCCTCCCGGGGACGACGGCAGCGCCGACCTGCGCCACGTGCTCGAAGTGGCCCGTGAGATAGGCCAGAAAATGAACTCCTACAAGCTGATCGTAACCAAAAGCACCGTACCCGTCGGTACAGCCGCCAGGGTGAGGGCCGCTGTCGGGCAGGAGCTCGAAAAGCGGGGAGTGGATATACCGTTCGATGTGGCTTCCAACCCCGAATTCCTCAAGGAGGGGGATGCGGTAAAGGATTTCCTGAATCCCGACAGGGTTATAATAGGTGTGGACAGCCCCAAGGCTCGGGATTTGCTCACCCGCCTTTACAGGCCCCTGCAGCTCAATAACTTCCGGGTAATATTCATGGATATCCTCTCGGCCGAGATGACAAAATATGCGGCCAACGCCATGCTGGCCACGCGAATAAGTTTTATGAATGACATCGCCAACCTTTGCGAGCGGGTCGGTGCGGATGTCAATATGGTGCGCAAAGGTATAGGCTCCGACACCCGTATCGGCAATAAATTCCTCTACCCGGGTGCCGGGTACGGCGGATCGTGCTTTCCCAAAGATGTCAAAGCCCTGATCCGTACCGCCGACCAGGCGGGCTACCCTATGCGCGTTCTCAGGGCGGTCGAAGAGGTGAATGCCGACCAGAAAAGGCTCCTGTTCGACAAACTGTCCGCCTATTATAACGGCAGCCTCGAAGGCAGGAAGATAGCCCTCTGGGGGCTGGCATTCAAACCCGAGACGGACGATGTGCGCGAAGCCACCTCACTCGTTCTCGCCAGGCTGATAACGGATGCCGGCGCCAGCGTGGCGGTCTACGACCCCGTCGCTACGGAAAGGTTCAGGGATTATACCGACGTCGACCCCCAGTCGATAAGTTACACGCAAGACAAATACGATGCGGTCGCGGATGCGGACGCCCTTTTGCTGGTCACCGAATGGAAGGAGTTTCGCATTCCCTCCTGGAAAGTGGTCAAACGGATGATGAAACGCCCCGTGGTTTTCGACGGGCGCAACATCTACGAACGTAAAGAGCTCGCGGATAACGGCTTCGAATACTTCTGCATAGGAGGATAACCGGGAACTATTATGGCGGCCAATAAATTCTGGAGGAATTTGAAAACGGAGACCAGAAAGTTCGTATCTCCGGTCTTTGTAGCCCTGCTGGTGCTCTCGACCCTGCTGTGGTACCTCACTAAACTGAGCTACACCTACCAGACCCAGATACCATTCACCGTAGAGGTAGAAGGAAACCGCTTCAATGTGGAGTGCGTCACGGAAGGTACGGGATACCGTCTGGTCTCATACAAGTATTTTAAAAAGAACGTCATAAACCTCAATTTCAGGGACATACAGACGACTCCTTCGGTCATAAAAAGCGGAAGCTACGTCATCAACCCCTACTCGCTCCAGAACGCAATTTCGGTGCGCACGGCCGACATGCGCATAATTTCTGTCGGGGATCTCCCCGAAATAACCCTCCAGGACTGATCCCCATGCTGAGGATAGGCCTTACAGGAGGTATCGGAAGCGGGAAATCTACCATAGCCCGCATCTTCCGTGCGCTCGGCATCCCGGTTTACGACTCCGATTCACGGGCAAAATCACTGATGCACGGTGCCGAACTCCGGGAGCGGATCGCCGCCCTCTTCGGGCCCGAATCTTACTCCGGCGGGCAGCTGAACACCGCTTACATAGCCTCGCTCGTTTTTGCCGACCGGCAGCTTCTCGGCCGGCTGAACGGCATCGTCCACCCGGCCGTTATGCGGGATTTCGGCCTGTGGGCCGCCCGAAAGGAACGGGCCGGGTACGCCTATGTCGTGCAGGAGAATGCCATACTTTTCGACCACGGCTTCGACCGTGATATGGATTTTACCGTCACGGTCAGCGCCCCGGCCCAGGAGCGGATCGCCCGGGCATCGCAGCGCGACGGACTTAAAACGGAGGAGATCGGCCGGCGGATCGCGAACCAGATGACGGACGCCCTGAGGGAGTCCCGGGCCGACTACGTAATATCCAACGGGGAGCGGGAGCTGATCGTCCCGGCGGTCGCCGCCCTACACCTGGAATTTTGCCGGCTTGGAACCTGCGATGGAAAGAAATGATACTATGCACATAGGAGACCGCACGATCGACCTGTCCCGGCCAGTGGTGATGGCCATTGTGAACGTCACACCCGATTCTTTCTGGGAGGGGAGCCGGCGCGGCTCCGACAGTGGCCGTATCGCCGAGGCGGTCGACCGCGCCGTCTCGGAAGGGGCCGCGATCCTCGACGTGGGCGGATATTCCTCCCGCCCCGGGGCGGCGGACGTGCCGCCACAGCAGGAATTCGAAAGGCTGGCGCGGGCGATGGATATTATCCGCGAAAACCATCCGCAGGCCGTGGTCTCGCTCGACACCTTCCGGGCCCGGGTTGCGGCCCGGATTATGGAACGGTACGGGCCATGCATCGTCAACGACATCTCCGCCGGGGAACTCGACCCGGAAATGGTTCCCGCGGCCGCAAATTTAGGGGTACCCTACATCGCCATGCACATGCGCGGAAACCCGCAGAATATGCAGGATCGCACCGGGTATCGGGATATCGTAACCGAGGTCACGCAGTACCTCAGCGAAAAGGCAGAAGTGCTGCACTCGGCAGGAATCGGGGAGATAGTGCTCGATCCCGGCTTCGGCTTTGCCAAGACTGCCAGGGAAAACCACACGCTTCTGCACGGGCTCGACCGAATAACGGCCATCGGCTACCCGGTACTCTCGGGAATATCCCGCAAAGCAATGATATACAAGCCTCTGGGGACTTCCCCTGCGGAAGCCCTCGCGGGAACCATAGCCCTCGACTGGGAGTTGCTTCGAAAAGGGGCCGCGATACTCAGGGTGCACGATGTGAAAGAGGCGGTAGAGACCGTAAAATTGTTTAACTATTACATCGAAAGCAGTAAATTTGGGAATGGGAAAAATGATTGAAATTTCGGGAATCCGAAAGAGTTACGGCGACCTTCGGGTACTCAATGGAATAGACCTCGACATCGCAAGGGGCGAAGTGGTGTCGATCGTGGGGGCGAGCGGCGCCGGTAAGACTACCCTGCTGCAAATAATCGGCACCCTCAGCCTTCCCGACGAGGGTACGGTCAGGATCGACGGACAGAGGGTGGACACTCTCTCCGACCGGCAACTATCGAAATTCAGGAACACCAGCCTCGGGTTCGTCTTCCAGTTCCACCACCTGCTTCCCGAATTTTCCGCGATCGAGAATATTTGCATTCCGGGCTATATCGGTGGCCGCGACCGACGGGAGGTAGAGACCCGGGCCGTGGAACTGCTCTCCATGATGGGGCTTTACGCCCGTGCGTGCCACCGTCCGGGCGAGCTCTCGGGCGGCGAACAGCAGAGGGTTGCCATCGCCCGGGCCCTTATAAATTCCCCGGCCGTCCTGCTGGCAGACGAACCCTCGGGAAACCTCGATTCGGCCACCCGCGAGGAGATCCACCGCCTGTTTTTCCAGCTGCGCGACACCTTCGGCCAGACCATCGTGATCGTCACTCACGACGAGAACCTGGCAGGGATGGCCGACCGCTGCATTACTATGCGGGACGGGGTGATAATCTCGGACACCCCGGCCGAGTAAGCTTTCCGCCCGTGCCGGCCACCGTCCGGGCGAGCTCTCGGGCGGCCAGCAGCAGAGGGTTGCCATCGCCCGGGCCCTTATAAATTCCCCGGCCGTCCTGCTGGCAGACGAACCCTCGGGAAACCTCGATTCGGCCACCCGCGAGGAGATCCACCGCCTGTTTTTCCAGCTGCGCGACACCTTCGGCCAGACCATCGTGATCGTCACTCACGACGAGAACCTGGCAGGGATGGCCGACCGCTGCATTACTATGCGGGACGGGGTGATAATCTCGGACACCCCGGCCGAGTAAGCTTTCCGCCCGTGCCGGCCACCGTCCGGGCGAGCTCTCGGGCGGCCAGCAGCAGAGGGTTGCCATCGCCCGGGCCCTTATAAATTCCCCGGCCGTAGTGCCGTCCGGCCCTCCGATCGGGATTCCCCCGGCCCAACCGGCGTCACCCATTTCCATAATTACAGCCCGGCCCGGCAACTTGGCCTGCCGCTGTCCTACCGTACCGAGGTGCAGTTCAGTTCAGCTTTTTGATCCGCTTCGAACAGGGCTTTACGATCTCGGTCTCGATTATCCCGGTCAGCACATCCGGGGCGTCGTGCCATCGGTTCGAACGGAAAAGCCGGCGATAGGTAACCAGGTGGGCGTGGAACCGGGGCCACCTGACGGCCCAATCGCGTGGCATACGGATGTGCCGCAGGACGGTCGCCGAGTTAGAGAGGATCCGGGCCTCTTTGTTTCCCGACTGATGGAACGCCTCAATCTTTACCAGCTTCGAGGCTGCGGCTACTGCCCGGGCAAATCCCCTCCCGCCGTTATTGCTCTCGATATAAGCCACCCGCGTCATATTTGCCTCCAGCATCCCGGCCACGAGTTTTTCGGTAATCTCCATTTTTTCCGGCGAGTAGACGACATCCGTAACATAAACCGCCCCGTCCGCTCCTACGTCATAGCAAACCGAGCAAAGGTAGTCCTCCCCCGTATCGGCCGTATCGGTGTAATTTCCATTTTTTACAGCCGGCTGCGGAATGTGGTCGTAAGTGGAAAAATTATCACCGTATAGCAGCCCCTCGCTCGCCGAGGGCTTCCCCTGGTACATGCACTCGAAACGGATGGGGTCGAGCGCCTTTTTGCCGGCCAGAAGCTCCGCATCGTGCCTTGCGGGCCAGAGAGGCTCGCCCGGCTCCCTCGGATCGAGCACCGTCGGCGGGGAATCCTTCAGCGCTTCCATATTGAGCACGACCCATGTGTCGGCCGGCGCCTGGTCGATCTGCAGGAAACTTTCGGGAACTATATACCTCTCCTTACTCAGTATCGTCCCGATCAAATCCTCCTCATGCCACCGGGTGAAGACGATCAGCTCCGAGCTGTCGTTGTGAAGCCTTGTCCGCACCACCGAAATGTACCACTCCCAGCAGTTGTCCCTGATAAGAGGGGAATTTGCCTCGATCGCATCCTTATACAAATCGTCGAGTATAAAAATATCGACGTCGTTGCCCGTAAGCGACCCCTCCCGCCCCACCGACACGAGTTCTCCGTCGTGCCCCTCCACCTCGACGTGGCTGGCCGTGCGGACGGAATCGGAGCGGGAGGTGAGCGGACGGATGCGGGTTGCGGGAAACATGGCCGCGTAGGGCTCCGAATCCATTATCCGCTGCGCCCGCTTATTGAAGCGCGAGGCCAGCGTAGCATTGTACGAAGCGATGGTAATCTTCAGATCGGGACAAAGGCCCAGCATATAGGCGGGAAGTAGAACGGACGAGCCGAGGGATTTTCCGTGCTGGGGCGGGATCGAGACGATCAGCCTGCGTAAGCGCCTTTGGGCGAATCTTTCCAGCAGGCCGTAGTAAGTTTCGTGGAAAGGAGATATTTCGATATTCTTTACCACGCTCCGGGCAAAAACAGAAAAAGGAGGTTCTCCTCCTTTTTCCCATGATCCGGCATTATTTTCCTCATTTTTGTCTATCTTTTTACCCATACCAATTCATAATCTGTATTCATTTGTTAGCTTTGCACTTTTAAAAGTATCGGAATCTGTAAAACCAAGTTTACCGGCTGACAAGATGTATTATCCGTTCGACGGCAAAAAATTTTTGAATTCTTCCCAGCTGAATCCGCTGGCCGCAGGTTTGCCGTTTTCCACCGGCTCGCATTCCCACCACACCGGCACTATTTTTTTTATAAACCCCGGCCGGCCCTTATCCGGACTGCCTTCGGTGCGGTATACCAGAAGGGTCGTACGCAGGGTTACACCTACCCCGTCCCCTTCCCACCGGACACTACCGTTAAAAAATTCATCTTCTCCGATCCGCTCGGTTAAAATAAGGGCCAGATTTTTGTAGATACAATCATTCAAAACAGCCATCTTCTGTTTTTTAGGGTAAATGTACCCTGCGGAAATGGTGATTTGTTTACACATGTTCAGACTTGAGTAAGTTAGTTAGTAGGACAGGAATGGGTTTTCCCCGTTAAAATATTTAACTGTCCCGAAAGCAAAAACAACTCCAGCCTGCCATATCGGTTCAATATTTGGATAACATTTTATAAACAATTTGCATATGGAGACCATAGGAGGCCGTTTGCGGATGATACGTAAAGAGCTGAACCTCACCCAGGAAGCCCTCGCCCAACGGCTCGGCATCGGGAAGAGCGCCCTTTCGATGATCGAAACGGGCAGAGCCGCCCTTTCGGAGAGAAATAAAAATATATTGATAAACGACCTCAACGTAAACCCACAGTGGATCCAGGAGGGGAAGGGCAACATTTTCAGTGCCCCGGTCGATATGGAATCTTTCCGGCGCCGGGCAGAAGGAAACCCGGCCCTGAAAAACGTTCCCCTCTACAATATAGAGGGCACCGAAGGGCTGGCGCCGCTCTTCAACGGTACCGGCAAATATATGCCCGTGGATTACATCCACATTCCGGGCATCCCCAAGTGTGACGGGGCGGTATACGTCGTGGGCGACAGCATGTCCCCCCTGCTCAAAAGCGGAGACATCGTTCTATACAAACAGGTAAGCAACATCGAGGATATATTCTGGGGCGATATGTACCTGCTCTCGGTCGACATCGACGGGGAGGAATACATCACCGTCAAATACATCCACCGGTCGGACCGGGAAGGCTTCGTCCGGCTGGTCAACCAGAACCCGCTCCATTCCGACAAGGAGATCGAAACGTCGAAGATACGGGCACTCGCCCTTATAAAGGCGAGCATAAGGATGAACTCGATAAGGTAACCGACCAAAAAGAGGCCCCGGGAAATCCCGGGGCCTCTTTTTTATCCATAAACGCAGCGCTACTTGGCGTAACTCACCGAACGGGTTTCGCGGATCACGGTGATCTTCACCTGTCCGGGATAGGTCATCTCGTCCTGTATTTTCTTGGCGATATCGTGCGAGAGCTGGTCGGCCTGGTGGTCGGAGAGCTTTTCGCTTCCCACGATCACTCGCAGTTCACGCCCGGCCTGGATGGCATAGGTCTTCATTACTCCGTCGTAGACCATTGCAATATCTTCCATCTCCTTGAGGCGCTTGATATACGACTCCACCACTTCGCGCCTTGCGCCCGGACGGGCTCCCGATATGGCGTCGCAGACCTGCACGATCGGGGCGATGAGCGAGGTCATCTCCATCTCGTCGTGGTGCGACCCTATGGCGTTGCACACCTCGGGTTTCTCCTTATATTTCTCGGCCAGCTTCATGCCGATAATTGCATGCGGCAATTCGGGTTCGTCGTCGGGCACCTTGCCTATGTCGTGCAGCAGACCGGCCCTGCGGGCGGTCTTGGGGTTGAGTCCCAGTTCGGCGGCCATTACCCCGCAGAGGTTTGCCGTCTCGCGCGAATGCTGCAGCAGGTTCTGCCCGTAGGACGAGCGGTACTTCATCTTGCCCACCAGCCGGATAAGTTCCGGATGGAGGCCGTGTATGCCCAGGTCGATCGTCGTGCGTTTTCCCGCCTCGATAATCTCCTCCTCGATCTGTTTCTGCACCTTGGCCACTACCTCTTCGATACGCGCGGGATGGATGCGTCCGTCGGTCACGAGCTGGTGGAGTGCAAGGCGTGCGATCTCCCTGCGCACTGGGTCGAATCCCGAGAGGATTATAGCCTCGGGGGTGTCGTCCACGATTATCTCTATACCCGTGGCGGCCTCAAGGGCGCGGATATTGCGGCCCTCACGGCCGATGATCCGTCCTTTCACCTCGTCGCTCTCGATGTTGAATACCGTCACGGAGTTCTCGATAGCCGTCTCGGTGGCGACTCTCTGGATGGTCTGTACGACTATCTTCTTGGCCTCCTTGTTGGCGGTCATCTTGGCCTCTTCGATCACCTCGCTGACATAATTGGCGGCATCGCTCTTGGCCTCCTCCTTCATGTTCTCGATGAGGATGTTCTTGGCATCCTCGCTGCTCATACCGCTGATCTGCTCCAGGCGGGCATTTTGCTCGCGGAACGATCTGTCGAGCTCCTCTTTTTTACGTTCGAGGGCTGCAATGTGGTTGTCCATCTGCTCCTTGACTTTCTGTGCCTCGCGGTTGCGGCGCTCCAGCTCGCTCTCCTGCTGGCGCAGGTTGTTCTCGATCTGCTTGATCCCCTGCTCTCTCTGGTTCAGCTTGGAATTCCGTTCGTTGACAGACCGATCATGCTCGCTTTTGAGCTGGATGAATTTCTCTTTGGCCTGGAGTATCTTCTCCTTCTTTATCATCTCGCCTTCGGCTTCGGCCTCCTTGAGTGCGGCCTCCCGCCTGCGGGCGATGGAATTTCGGCCCAGGGCATTGGCCAGGACGATGTACAGGGCTATGCCTGCCGCCGCCGCGCCTACTGCCACCAGTATCATTATCAATATGTTCGACATTGTAGATAGTATTAATGAAAGTATGTTATTTGGTTCTGGTCAAATAAAAAGCCCGCACGGGGTTTCCTTCTTTTGTTTGACGAATCTCCAATCGTCATATGTGAAGCCTCCGGCGACAATCGCAAACGTCCAACGGCACCCCTGGGGGCACACCTCTTCGAAAAGAGGTTAAAGGCCTGTTTTTGACCGACCGAGTACAGCTCCAATTTTGTTAATGTTAGTTTCGCAAAGCTATTAAGGAATCCATGCGGGCAGCTTCCTGTCCTTTCGGTATATATGTAAAAGAACGTATTTCGTACAAGTTTAATTTCCGGTGCAATTTTCGCGCCCTCTCCCGCGGCCGCGAACCTGAAAACGGCACCGTCCGACAGGCTCGACGTTACACCTCCGCAAAATGATCGGCCAGCTTGATGTCTAGCTCTTTGAGCTTGTCCAGCTCTTCGCCCAGACTGCGGCTGGTCTCCATCTCCACGTTCGATACCGCGATCTGGAGCGCGGCCATCGCAAGGTAGTCCTCGCTCCCGGCCCGGAACCTTCCCCGGAATTTTGCAACCAGTTGGTTGACTTCCCTCTCGGCACGGCGGTATTTCTCCTCCATCTCCCTCTCTATCGAGAGCGGATAACTCTTGCCGGCTATGGTCAGCTTTATATTGAATTTATCCGACATTCCCCCTCTCCCGGTGGTTAAGTAACGTTGTTATAACTGTTTTTGTTGCACCGGCGGCCGCTTGCCGCCCGAAGCCCTTATATTGTTCGAACCGCCCTGCTCAGGGCTGCCTGTTCAGCAGCGCTATACATTTGTCGACCTCCCGCATAAGACGGTTGACACGTGCCATCGCCGCTTTGGTATTACCGCCGGAAGCCAGGCCCTCCTTCAGTTCGAGGATGTTGAGCCTTTGCTCCAGGTGGACTATACGTTCGGCCAGTTCGCGGTTTTCACCTTTCAGCTTATCGTTGCGGGCCCCGAGCCTCGATGCTTCCGCCCTGAGGCGCCGGTTCTCGCCCATGAGGCGTTCGACCTTATCCGCAACCGATCTGACTATATCCGAACCTGCCATAACATTGCGATTCTGTTCCACAATTACCCCTTCCAAAGTATCAGGGGAAATACACATCCCAAAGATAATAATTTTTTACGCTATGTCAAAAGGGATCTGGTTCGCCTCGCCCGCCGGCCGGTTTAATACCGGGCGATTTTTAACGGACGATACGCCCGTAAAGTTCGTAATCCCCGGCAGAGGTGATCCCGACCCGGACGAAAGTCCCGGGAGCGGGCGGTTCCCCGATACCATCCCTGCTCACATATATCTCCTGGTCTACCTCCGGGGAATCTCCCCGTCCGCGGCACACGATCGTATTTTCTTCCAGGCGGTCTACGATAACGGGTTCCGTTCGCCCCACCCGGGCCAGATTGTTCTCCCGCGAAATTTCCCGCTGCAATTCCATGATTCTCTCCACCCTTCGGCCCTTCACCTCTTCGGGGACGTCGTCCCGGAGGTTTTCTCCCGAGTGGGTTCCCTCCTCCTGGCTGTATGCGAAAACTCCGAGCCGGTCAAAACGCACCTGCCGGACGAAATCCTCCAGCTCGCGGAAATCCTCTTCCGTCTCTGACGGGTACCCCGTCAGGAGGGTGGTGCGAAGTACGAGTCCGGGAATATTTTTCCTCAAACGTTCCACCAGCCCGAGTGTCTCTTCCTTGCTGCCGCCCCGCCTCATACTCCGCAGCTGCGAATCGGATATGTGCTGGAGCGGGATGTCGAGATATTCGCAAATCTTGGGTTCGGTGGCAATCAGATCGATCACATCCAGGGGGAATCCCGCTGGATAGGCGTAATGGAGCCTTATCCACTCCAGACCGTCGATCCGGCAAAGCCGGCGAAGCAGCTCACCCAGCTTCCGCTCGCCGTAGAGGTCTATGCCGTAATAGGTGGTATCCTGGGCGATGACAATCAACTCCCGGACACCCCGGGCCGCGAGCGTCCGCGCCTCGGCCTCGAGCTCCTCCATCGGCACCGTTACGTGCGACCCCCGGATCAGCGGAATGGCGCAGAAGCCGCATTTGCGGTCGCAGCCTTCCGATATTTTAAGGTAGGCGTAATGGGGCGGGGTGGTGAGCCTTCGCTCTCCGATAAGGTCGGTGCGCCATGCACACCCGAGGCTTTGGACGACCTGTGTAAAATCCCGCGCCCCGAAATATTCGTCCACCTCGGGAATTTCCTCTTTCAGCTCGTCGCGGTACCTTTCGCTCAGGCACCCTATGACATAGAGTTTTTCGATGAACCCCGCCTGCTTTGCAGCCGCACACCGAAGTATCGTATCTATGGATTCCTGCTTGGCATCCCCTATAAAACCGCACGTATTTACCACCACCACATCGGAGCTCTCGTCGCTATCGTGCACCACCTCCCATCCGCCTGCTGCAAGCTGGGCCATCACTTTCTCGGAATCCACAACATTTTTAGAGCAACCGAGGGTTATCACATTTATTTTTTTCTTCACTTATCCCCTTTCCTTAATTTGACTGCTCCCATCCTGCCCAATCGTACTCGTTGCGTATTTTTGCCGGCCGACCATCATCGTCGAAAAAGAGTTCCTGCAGATCCTCCACCTTCTGGCAGCACAGATCGAAAGCGAACCACGCCTCTCTTACCGTCCGGTCGCCCGGCTCGTTTACTATCCCGCCCCTTAAATAGAGACGGCCATCCTCGACACCCTCTTCGAGCAAAAATACCGGCATGTCAGAAGATAAAATCTCGAGGGCATCCCTAAGGAACACTATCTGGTAGGGTTTACTGAGGCTCCCGTCCCCGCTGCGCTCCACCGCCCGGATAAGGGCGCTTTTTCTATGTTGGTAAAACGGCGGCGGAGCAGTCCCCTCCAGCCAGCCGTGCAGGCGGATATAGGTGGAAAGCCCCCCCTATGGAGACCGGCTCGCGCCCGAGGTAACCGAGGCATACCTCCATGCACCTGTCCAAATCCTCATCGGTGTACCACTCACGGGGCATATATTCCAGCACCCGCTGGGTCGAAAAGGGAGAATACCCGTCGGTGAAGGAGAAGCCGTAATAGACCAGGGCGAACTCGCGGGGCGATAATGTCGGATCGTCCGCCAGGAAGCGCTCCAGAAGCTCCCCGTAGTTACCCTCGACCGAAACGAACGCTTCGATGTCGGCAAGGGTCACCTCCTGCGGCTCCGCCGCCATGCAGGCAGCCGTACAGAGGCAGGAAAAAAATATCGGCCCGGCGAAAAATCTTCCCATTTTATAACCGGATCACTCCCCGAAAAGGGCGTCTACGAACTCCCGGCGGTCGAAGATACGGAGCTGGTCTATGCCCTCCCCTATCCCGATATACCGCACGGGTATGCTGAACTGGTCGCTGATACCGATAACCACCCCGCCCTTGGCCGTGCCGTCGAGCTTGGTGATGGCCAGCGATGAGACCCGGGTGGCCTGTGTGAACTGCTTGGCCTGCTCGAAGGCATTTTGACCCGTACTCCCGTCCAGCACGAGCATCACCTCGTGGGGCGCCGAAGGGATCACCTTGGCCATCACATTTCGTATTTTCGAGAGCTCGTTCATAAGCCCCACCTTATTGTGAAGCCTCCCGGCCGTATCTATCAGCACCACGTCGGCGTGGTTTGCCACGGCCGACTTCAGCGTATCGAAGGCTACCGAAGCCGGGTCGGAACCCATATCCTGCCGCACCATCACGGCCCCCGCCCGATCGGCCCAAACCTGCAGCTGGTCTATCGCTGCGGCGCGAAACGTATCGGCCGCCCCGATGTAAACCTTCCTGCCCGCCTTTACGAGCTGGGCGGCGAGCTTGCCGATGGTCGTGGTCTTACCGACCCCGTTCACTCCCACCACCATAACCACATAGGGTTCGCCCTCCCGGAAATCGAGCCCGAATGCCTCGTCGCTCTTCTCGGCATCCTGCAAAAGACCGGCGATCTCTTCGCGCAGGATTCCCTGCAGCTCGTCGGAGTTCATATATTTGTCGCGGGCTACCCGCTTTTCGATCCGCTCGATGATCCTCACCGTCGTGTCGACCCCTACGTCCGAGGTTATAAGTATCTCCTCGAGGGAGTCCAGCACCTGCTCGTCCACCTTCGACTTCCCCGCAACGGCCCTGGCCAGCTTCCCGAATATCCCCTCTTTGGTCTTTTCGAGGCCGGCCGACAGGTCACGCCTTTCGCGCTGCTCGGCCTCCAGCTTTTCGCCGTCCGAAAGAGTCTGCGCCTGCTCGCTCTTCTGTTTTTTGAAAATATCGAATAAACCCATAACGATCCGTTTAAGCCGTAAAGATAATCAATCTCCACATAACATACCACGCCCGCTTTACGGCCCTCGACCGAAAGGGCACTACCGAAGTGTCATTTCGTCGATCAGGTACGAGGCCCCGCCGACCCGGTCGATCACAAACAGCATATATCGAACGTCCAGCGAGATATTCCGGCAAATGTCGGGGTCGAACTCGATGTCGCTCAGGGTACTGTACCATGTGCGGTCGAAATTGATACCCACCAGTTCTCCCCGGCCGTTGATTACGGGGCTTCCGGAGTTGCCTCCCGTGGTATGGTTGCTCGCAAGGAAATTCACCGGCACCCCGGGGTTGGCTTCGAATATATCCGGAAGATCACCCGTAAGGGAGTAATCCTCTATCCCTGTGCGGTATTTTTCCAATATTCCGGCCACACTCGAGAAGGGGTGGTGCCACACGGCATCCTCCGGCCGGTAACCTTCCACCCTGCCGTAGGCGAAACGGAGCGTCAAATTCGCGTCGGGAAAGAAATCTTCCCGCGAGCCCGTTTCCTCCCTATATTCCATCAGCCCGCGCACCCATATCTTGTAGAGCGAATCGGCCCGGGCAAGGTATGCGCGTGCATCGAGCTTCTCTTTAAACGACGCATCGACGGCCCTGTAAAAGCGGATCGCCGGATCGTTTTCCGTAAACACCTCCCAGCTCTCCTCGCCCGAGAGGGCCCGGCCGACCGCCTCGGGAGACAGTATACGGGTCTGCCGGTAGAGATCCTCCACGAACTGCTCCGCATCGCCGGCCGCAAGGCCGGCCAGAAGCTCGCAACGGAACTCCTCCGGGGTGTTCTCCAGATACTTACCCAACAGGTATCGGGCCATGCGCTTGTCGATGGTTGTATCGTAATCTTCATAGAACTCCTCCGCCCAGCGGGGCAGGCCGTCCCCGGGCGTTATATCCGGGCCGGCAAGTTTTGCCGCAAATCCTACCAGTTCGATCGCACGGAGCGTCTCGTTATAGATGTCCCTCATATGGAAGCAGGGGATCGTTTTATCGTAAAATTCTGCAAGCCTGTAAGTTATTCCTTCATATTCAGGGTTCCCGAGGGCCCACTCCTCGAAACATGCTTCCAGAAGCCGTTTCTTTTCGACCGTGCCCACTCTCCGCAGGCCGAGACTTTCACCCTGCCACTTTTTCCAGGCATTGGCGATCCCCGAATGTTTCGCCGCATAGGCGATGCGGAGCCTTTCGGAATCTTTCCACGCATCCTCTATGATCCCCAACCGACGGGTGCGCACCTCTATCCGGAAGGGGTTGAAATAATCGACCACCTGGCGCACAGCGTCTGAGGTGATAAACTGCTGCGTTGATCCCGGGAAGCCGTAGACCATCGTAAAGTCTCCTTCCGAGACCCCCCGGGTAGAGACGGGGAAATATCGTTCGGGCCGGTAGGGAACGTTGTCCGGGCTGTAATCGGCCGGTTTGTTGTCGGGCCCGGCATAGATGCGGAAGAGCGAAAAATCCCCCGTGTGGCGCGGCCACATCCAGTTGTCGGTATCCCCGCCGAATTTCCCGATCGCCGAGGGCGGCGCCCCCACGAGCCGCACGTCGGTAAATATTTCATTGACATAGAGCCAGTAGCGGTTGCCGTAGTAGAATTTCGAGACGGAGGCTTTGTAGTGCGTCCCCTCTTCCGCCTGATCGACGATCGATTCGATATTGGCTTTCACCAGCGAGTCGAACTGCGGGCCGGACGCCCTTTCCGTCCCGGCCAGCACCCTGTCGGTAACATCCTCCATCCGCACGAGGAAGGTAACTTCCAGCCCCGGGTTCGGAAGTTCCTCCGCGCGGCTCATCGCCCAGAAGCCGTTTTCGAGAAAATTGCTCCCCACCGTGCTGTGGCGCTGTATCTGGCTGTAACCGCAGTGGTGGTTGGTTACAAGGAGACCCTCCGGGGAGATCAGCTCTCCGGTACACCCCCGTCCGAACTTTACGACGGCATCCTTCATCGAGGGCTCCGCCTCGCTGTAAACGTCCGCGGCCGTGAGCATAAAGCCCTTGGCCCGCATATCTTCTATGCGCTCACCGACCAGCTTCGGGAGCCACATCCCCTCGTCGGCCCGCGCCGTGGAAAACAGGGCGGCCAGCGCCCCCGAAAGGATTATTATCTTCCTGTTCATTTTCATTGCGATTATTTCAGGTAAGTAGAGTTACATAATATTCATTTCCATCCGCACCCCGAACCTCCGGCCGCGGGGTGAGCGGAGCCTGCCGATGCCCGCTAAAAACCACGTGCACACCGCCAGCGATGATTCCCCCGCCCCACCGCGGTATTCGCGGCCACCCGTTTCGTTTCGTCCTTTGGTCCGGAGGGATTTCCAGCCCCGGCGCGCGGCGGAGGCGATCCAGGCCTTCTCTTTCCGGAATCGGCCGCATCCGGCCCCTGTAAAAAAAGATAAGAACGGGGTCAACCCCTCATATAGTCGTCGATAAATTTATCGAGGTTTACATAAAGCGACTGGATCGGAAGCCCCATCACGTTGTAGAACGACCCTTCGATGCGCCCGATCCCCACATACCCGATCCACTCCTGGATGCCGTATGCCCCGGCCTTGTCCAGGGGCAGGAAGTTGTCCACGTAATATTCGATCTCGTCGTCCCGAAGCCTGCGGAACCACACATCCGACTTTACCGAGAAACATTCCATGGCTTTGGTACACCGTATGGCCACCCCCGTTACCACCGTATGGCGGCACCCCGAAAGACGTGAAAGCATCGAAATGGCTTCCTGCTTATCGGCTGGCTTTCCCAGTATCTCGTTATCCAGCAGTACCACCGTATCGGCCGTGAGCAGTATCTCGCCGGGAGCGAGCCTGGCCGGATAAGCGGCCGATTTCACCTTTGCCAGGTATGCCGGCACCTCGGCCGCCGTGAGGTCGTCGGGAAAGACCTCCTCCACTTCGTACTGGTCGGCGATGTCGAATTTAAGTCCGCATCCGGCCAGAAGGTCTCTCCGTCGGGGCGACCGGCTGGCCAGTATAAGCCTCTTGTCATTAAGTTTGTCTTTCAAAAGCATAGTTTCCTTATATTTTATCCTAATATAATATATGTCTCGTTCTACATTATCTCCTCTATCGGGCGGGCGGCACCGGAACCGTGTATTATGACCACAGCATCGGCATAGTCCCGCAAAACCTTTCCCGGAGCCGGCTTCCAGGGGAAGCCGTCCATATTGCCGAGGCCGGCCTGCGTCGACGAAAGATCGATCCATGTCAGTTCCCCGTTCCTATACCCTTCGAATCCCAGCATCCCGACCAGATAACCCGCCGTCCACCGATCGTCCGACTGGACGCCGCATCCATCGAACTTCCCGTCCGGGGCGTAACGGCGCAGGCCCATCACCCGGCTTTCATCCAAAAGCCCCATCACGATATATACCTCCCCGGCCGGGTATTTACCCCCGCCGAGCAACAGCGCCATAAATCCCGGGTACATATCCCGAAAGCCCTCCTTCATCATATGGTACACCCCCATCCGGATAAATTGCGGCTTTCCCCGGTAGCCATACCGCTCCTCGAGGGCGTTGTAGTTCCCGGCATTGATTTCGTCCCGCATCGCCTCCCCCGCCAGCACCCGGTAGGTGTCGCCAATCCCGGTGAAAACGTCGTTCGGTTCTATTGTGTCGGGATTCGACTGCCCGTATCGGGGCAGTGCGGCAAGGGAATCCACGAGTGCCTTTACCGGCGATTCGGCTCCGATGGCAAAATTTGTCCGCGGGTCGGCCAGAAACCGGTCTATCTTAGCGCCGACATCGCTCGAATCGGGAAATATTTCCCGCAACTTCCTCAGTGCAAACCGGTAGGAACCCGGAATATCCGTGCCTACCACCCGAACAGTCTTTCCCGCCGAGAGCTCCCTGAGCCTCTGCCATTTGCAAAAGGTCTCCACGCTCGCCTCCTGGGGAACCTTGAAGCGGTAGTCATATACCAGCTCCCGGAGCAGTTCTTCGTCCCCGGTTTCGATATACCGGTTGAAATAACCGGCCATAATATTGTCTGTTTCCGGAAAATAATAAAGGGTATCCGTCCGGTCGAGCCACACCGCGAGAAGTTCCAATTCCGCCGTTTCTGACCCGGCGCTCCCGTGAATGACCGTAAAGCCCGTTATATTCGCCGAGGGCTTTACGTCGAGTAGCCTCGCCCCCGTCGGACTGCCGCCGTTGGGGCAGGCCGCAAACGTGCTGCACACATTTGCCGCCAGCAGAATCGTGACCATAACCGGGATCCTTTTCACTCTCATTACATCCTTTTATATATAGTCCGCGGAAGACCTTTCATCAATGCTCCGATCACACCCCACCGCGGTGAGACATAACATACGTTTTTACCCCTGTCGATTGCCCGCACGAGGTACCGAGCCGCATCTTCCGGGGAGCTAATCCAGAAATGGCCCTCGCCTTTCATCATGGCCGTATCGACCGACCCGGGCCGTATATCCATAATGTACACACCGCTACTATCCCTGAACGCCTTTTGACGGAGCCCCTCCAAGTAATTTATCTGGTATGCCTTCGAAGCGGCGTATGCCGGGGCCGAGCGGCTCCCGCGAAGCCCCATCACCGAGGTCACGGCAGCGAGGGTACCGCCCCCGCGCGAGGCCAGATAATTATAGCCGTGAACGCATACCCGCGTAAAGGCATCGACATTGAGTGCCACGGTCTCCCTTTCCGGCCCCGCGGCCAGAGCGTCGTTGATATGGCCCGTGCCGCTGCAAAGCAGTATGAGCGACACTTCGCCCACCCGGTCGAAAAACTCCGCAAGAATATCGGGCCCGTCGGCCCCGGCAAGGTCGAAAGCCCGCAGCAGGAACCTCTCCGGCGAAACGGAAGCCGTCTCGCTCAAAAGCTCCTCCCTCCGGGCGGTGATGCCGACTTTGCCGTAGCGGCCCGAGGCGGCCAGGAGCCTTGCCGCCTGGCGCCCTATTCCCGACGACGCCCCTATAA
>JAJBVJ010000032.1 GCA_020859875.1 Rikenellaceae bacterium | reverse complement strand
TGGCTAAAGATGCATCGGCTGTCGCGCAGATACGCGCTCTGGATAATTACCCCGGACAATCCTTATGGTACTATTTTTCAGAAATAACGATACGATATTTGCGGTGGATACTCCCCGCGGAATCGGCGACGGCGACCGCGCCGGGCTCGAATGGCTCTTTTCGGGAGCCGCGCCCATCGATGGCCAGTCTGTGCCGGGGCGGTTCGTGGGCCCGCGGAGGGAAATGATAACCCCGTGGAGTACCAATGCTGTTGAGATCACCCAGAATATGGGAATAAAGGGAATTGTGCGAATCGAGCAGTTCAGGGCGGAAGAGAGCGCTCCCGGTTTCGACCCGATGCTAAACCGCCGATATGACGGACTGGGGCAGGATATTTTTACGATCGTCAAACAGCCCGACCCGATAGTGTACATCGACGATATCGAGGCCTACAATCGGCAGGAAGGCTTGGCGTTGAGCCGCCAGGAGATCGATTACCTTAACGAGGTGTCCCGGAAGATGGGACGGAGTCTCACCGACAGCGAGGTTTTCGGCTTTTCACAGGTAAATTCCGAGCATTGCCGCCACAAAATTTTCAACGGCCGGTTTGTAATCGACGGACAGGAAAAGCCGGACACCCTTTTCGGGTTAATTAAAAAGACAACCAAGGAGAATCCGAACAAAGTCACTTCCGCATACAAAGACAACTGTGCATTCCTCGAGGGGCCCCAGGTCGTGCAATTCGCACCGGCAGGCCACGACGGCCCGTATTATTACGCACCCCGGCAGTTCGAAAGCGTTATATCCATCAAAGCCGAAACCCACAATTTTCCCACCACCGTCGAGCCGTTCAACGGGGCGGCGACCGGATCGGGAGGCGAGATACGTGACCGTATCGCAGGCGGGAAGGGGGCATTCCCCTTGGCCGGAACGGCCGTCTATATGACCTCATACCCGCGGGGTGAAAAGCACCGCGAGTGGGAAGAGCGTCTGCCCGAGCGGAAATGGCTTTACCAGACCCCGGAACAGATACTGATAAAGGCCTCCAATGGAGCCTCCGATTTCGGCAATAAATTCGGTCAACCGCTGATTTGCGGATCACTGCTCACGTTCGAACACGAGGAGAACGGGGTAAAATATGGTTACGACAAGGTTATCATGCAGGCCGGAGGCATCGGTTACGGAAAAAAATGCGACAGCCTGAAGGACGAGCCGCAGGCAGGCGACAAAGTCGTCCTGCTGGGCGGGGATAACTACCGCATCGGCATGGGAGGCGGTGCGGTGTCGAGCGTGGCCACCGGGGAATTCGCAAACGATATCGAACTGAATGCGGTGCAGCGCTCCAACCCGGAGATGCAGAAAAGGGTTTATAATGCCATCCGTGCCCTCAGCGAAGAGGAGCGCAATCCCGTGGTTTCGATCCATGACCACGGGGCCGGAGGGCACCTGAATTGTCTGAGTGAACTGGTCGAGGCCACCGGCGGACGTATCGAGATGGATAAACTTCCGGTGGGCGATCCTACGCTGAGCGCCCGCGAGATCGTGGGAAACGAATCCCAGGAGAGGATGGGGCTCGTGATGCCGGCCGGAGATATAGAACACCTGCAAAGGATAGCCGAGCGGGAACGCGCCCCGATGTATGTCATCGGCGAGACTACCGGAGATATGCAGTTTACCTTCGAGGACACCCGCAGCGGAGAGAAGCCAATAGACTGGAAGCTGGAATATATGTTCGGGAAAGCCCCGCGTACCCTCATGAACGACAATACCGTAGAGCCCGGTTTCGCCCCGGTGGCTTACGATAAGGGAAAACTCGTAAAATACATAGAAGAAGTACTCCAGATAGAGGCGGTGGCCTGTAAGGACTGGCTGACCAATAAGGTAGACCGTTCGGTTACGGGGCGGGTGGCGATGCAGCAGACCGCCGGGCAGATACAGCTTCCGGTGAACGACTGTGCCGTGGTAGCCCTCGACTACGAAGGGAAGGCCGGGATAGCCACGGCTCTCGGCCATGCGCCTGTCGCGGCACTGGCCGATGCTGCGGCGGGTTCGCGGCTTGCCATCGCCGAATCCCTTACCAATATTGTTTTCGCTCCCCTCACCCACGGGCTTAAAGGGGTGTCGCTCAGTGCCAACTGGATGTGGCCATGCCGCAACGAGGGCGAAGATGCCAGGCTTTACAGCGCGGTAGAGGCGGCGAGCGAATTTGCTATCGGACTCGGTATAAATATTCCCACCGGGAAGGATTCACTTTCCATGACGCAGAAATACCCGGACGGTGAAAAGGTGCTTTCTCCCGGCACGGTGATAATCACATCTGCAGCCGAAGTTTCGGATATTACGGCCTGCGTCTCACCGGCGCTGAAAAACCGCCCGAGCCAGATTATATACGTCGATTTCAGCCGTGGAGGTTTTCACCTGGCAGGCAGCAGTTTTGCCCAGATTTGCGGATATGTGGGAAGAGAGACTCCCGACATTGCCGACCCCGGATATTTTGCCGGTGCTTTTTCGGCAGTCCAGCGCTTGATCGCAGAAGGAAAGGTAATGGCCGGCCATGACGTATCGGCCGGCGGACTTGTGACGGCACTGCTCGAAATGACTTTCACCGATAACCTTTCCGGTATCGACGTAGACCTCACCGCCCTGGCCGGCGGCAAGGATATATTCCACGTACTCTTCAGCGAACGGCCGGCGGTATTGCTGCAGGTGGCCGACGGGCTTAAAATTGTCGAACAACTGGCGGTATGCGGCGTCGACGCGTATAATCTCGGGGATGTAAACCGGCAGCGCCGCTTCTCGGTGGAATGCGGCGGAGTGAATTTCGAACTTCCCGTGGGCGACCTTCGGGACACTTGGTACCGGAGTTCCTATATTCTCGACCGGAAGCAGAGCGGTGAAAAGTTGGCTCTGGAGAGGTATAACAACTATAAGAATACGCCCCTCGAATATAGGTTCCCGGCAGGATTTACCGGCCGGCTTTCGCAGTACGGGCTCGACGGCCGCCGGCGTGAGGCCACAGGGATCAAAGCCGCAGTTATCCGCGAAAAGGGCTGCCAGTGTGAACGGGAAACGGCATGGATGATGTACCTGGCCGGCATGGATGTAAAGGATGTCCACATGACGGACCTTATCTCCGGACGAGAAACGTTGGATGATGTAAATCTAATAGCATTTGTCGGGGGATTTTCCAATTCGGACGTGCTGGGTTCCGCAAAGGGGTGGGCCGGGGCTTTCCTTTATAATGAAAAGGCAAAGCGGGCTCTCGAAAATT
>JAJBVJ010000046.1 GCA_020859875.1 Rikenellaceae bacterium | reverse complement strand
TCAAGAGACGGTCTCGTACCTCGAGCCACCGTCCGTAAGCGGGGTTGGCCGACAGGTTCCTTTCCGTTTCGGCATCCTTCTCCAAAAGGCGTATGGCCGCATACCGGGTGGAGAACTGCTCCAGAACGCTCCCTTCCGACTTGAGGGCCCGCTCCATCGCCCAGATCGCTTTTTCCACCTCGGCGTTGTGCGTTATGTGGATATGTTTTACCTGCGGGTCGCGGTTCTCGTAAACGTCGATCACACGGTCGAAGAGCTCCACCACACCTTTGCCGGTGCGCGATACGGTCGGTACGACAGGCATCCCGAGCATGTCGCCCAGGTGGTTGTAATCCAGCCTGGCACCGCTTCGCTCCAGCTCGTCGTACATGTTGAGGGCCATCACCATCGTACAGTCCATGTCGATCAGTTCGGTGGTAAGATAGAGGTTGCGTTCGAGATTGGAGGCCGCAACCACGTTGACCACAACGTCGGGGGTGTGGTCGTAAAGATGGCGGCGCACATACAATTCTTCGGGAGAATAGGCCGAAAGAGCGTAGGTTCCCGGAAGGTCGTAGACCTCGAAGCGGTAGCCCTTGTGGGTGAAACTTCCGCGTTTGGCATCCACCGTCACCCCGCCGTAATTTCCTACGTGTTCGTGGCGCCCCGAGGCGGCATTGAAGAGCGATGTCTTCCCGCTGTTGGGGTTCCCGACAAGGGCTACATGGATAACCTTGCGGGAGGTGGCTGCCGCATGGATGTAATCGTGCTCCACCACCTCTCCGCCCGAATCGCGCCGGCCGCCCAGATTGAGTGCCTCCTGCTCGGTAATCACCTCGACCATCGCGGCCTCGCTCCGGCGGAGCGACACCTCGTAGCCCATTATATTGTATTTTACCGGGTCGCGAAGGGGTGCGTCCAACACGACGGAGACCGTTTTACCGCCGACGAACCCCATCTCCATGATCCTGCGGCGGAAGGCGCCGTGGCCCACCACCTTTACAACTACCGCACTTTCTCCCGGCTTTAACTCTGACAGACGCATCCAATCCAATTAAATTACGGGTCTATCCCGTTACCGGGGGCAAATATCGCCAAAAGGTATCGCTTTAGCAAAGAATGATCGCCGCTTATGTCTATCGGGGGCGGATAAAATCACCATAATTTGGCAGGCTGCCCATGCCGCTTTCCGCCGATCACCCTGAGTACATATATTTCCCGACAAAAAAATACCCGCCAAAAGCGGGCATTCCATGGAAATGAGATAGTACGCTACTTTTGGCAGCCGCAGTCACCGCCGGCCTTCTGCCCGTGTGCATTCATGTGGGCCCGGAAAAATCCGTCGATCTTTTCGGCTGTGGCCCTGCAAGCACGGGCACACATCCGGCAATGGTCGTTTTGGTGTTTCTCACACTCCTCGGCACATACGATGCAGATATTTTTGCAAAGCATCAGTACCTCGCGCTGGAAGCGAGAACGCGGGTAGAGGAATTTCATTGTGAACGTGCAGGCTTCGATACAGTCTTTGTCGAGGCGGACGCAGTCTGCCATCGCCTTGACATCGTCCTCCATCAGGCATTTGGTAAAGCAGTGGTTACAGCGGTGTACGCACTCGGTCAGGGCTTCCCTGAGCTCCTCGACGGCGTGTTTTACTTCTTCGTTGATCATAATCGGGAATATTAATCGGTTATGAACGAAGGCACTGCAAAAAAAGTACCGTAACCGCTAAAGCTTTACCCGCGGAACGTACATATCCTCCGCGGTGAGGCCGCACTCATTTTTCATTCGGATTCCGTATTCGAGCATGCTTACCTCCGGGACAACGTTGTTGGTACCGAAAGTGAATTTAACCCCGGCCTGCTTGGCTTTATCAATGATCGCTTTATTGGGAATCCTATAAAGCTCATTTATTTCCAGAGCCTTACCGCTGGCAGCCAGAGCCTCTACGAACCTGTCGATGCGGGCGTCTGTCCACAGCTCGTCATACCGCTCGTCCATCGGCGAGGGCAAAAAGCAGGGATTTACATATATGTCGACCGGCTCTTCCAAAACCTGGCAAATCCTGTCCACGATCATGTCCATATAGGCCTGCGGGTCGTCGTCGATCCAGGTCTCTTCCGGGATCCACAGCCTGGTTCGGCGCCCCTTATTGTCAGTAAAGGTGAGGGCATCGGTGAAAACATAGTCGAACCGGGAGCGCACCTCCGGGGAGAAGGTTTCTATCCACTCCCGTCCTTCGGCCTGCATGGCCAGGATAAATGGCTCCGTGCGCATCGAATCGATATAGTCCGACACCTGCCGGTCGTCGGTCAGGGTGAATCCTATGCCGCAGTTCGGGGCGACGGCATAATTGATTCCCGTGAGGCGCGAGCGCACGGCAGCCTGCTCTTTTGTAAGCCCTCCCTTGAGATGGACATGATAATCGAGCACCGGGAAATCCTCCTGATGCAGGCGGATAATATCGTCCGTGGTTTCATCGGCGGGGTGCGTTACGGAAGGCCGGTTCGAGAATATCTTTTGATCGGCAGGCGCAGCGAGAACCGACATATTTCTGAAGCGTATTTCCCCGCCGGAGCGGTTCACAACGGCGAAAGTACCCTGCGAAAGCAGTTGCGCGGCGTTTGCTTCCGTGCGGAAAGGTTCTTCGGGCTCGATATATTCCACCACGGGCCGGCCGTCGATCTCGATCCTGATGTATTTACCCGAAACTATAATATTCACTGAGAACCACTCTCCATCGCGGACAAGGGTTTTGGTGAGATTGCGCACCGAGACAAGGCTTCCGGTCTTTCTCCACCACCGGGGATTTTCGGGATTGTTGTCCAGCGCTACGGCGTAACCCCTGGATATCTCCTGGTCGGTATGGAACCATATTTCTCCCGTGGCCCCGCCGGTGGTCATAACTTCGGTGGCAAATAGGAAGTCCGCAAATTTGCCCTCGGCCAGCACAGCCGAGGCTCCTTCGCCGCAGAGTGTCAATACTCCGTCGGATATATCCGCACCCCCGGCCCTCAGCCACTGGGGGCTCTGCTGGTGGTCGCCGATGAGAACGAGCGGTTTGGCGGATTTCCCGCACGAAAAAAATAACAATAAGACAACGGCTGTACAGACCAGCTTGGGATAGTTTTTCATCTTTTTAAGTGTTTAATAATCCGCTAATTTAAAAAATTTAATCGGGAACGGCGACATTATTCCGGCCGGCCGGGACGTTACATTATCCGTTACGAAAATAAGCAGATTTGCTTATAAAAGAAAAAAGTCATAATTTTAACATCGCTCAAACCAACTTCCTGAAGACTTAATTAAATTATTACGAATC
>JAJBVJ010000226.1 GCA_020859875.1 Rikenellaceae bacterium | reverse complement strand
CGAAAGAACCTTATCGACCCCATTAAACCCAAGAAAATGCAGAGAAGAATCTATGCCGTTGTGGCGCTGATAATGGTTTTCTGGTTTATAATTTCATTTATAACCAATATTATCGGCCCCCTCATTCCGGATATAATCGACAATTTCAGACTTTCCCACCTGGCGGTGGCGGCATTCATCCCTACCTCGTTTTTCATCGCCTACGGAATTATGGCCATCCCGGCTGGAATCCTTATCGAAAGATGGAGCGAGAAGGGGGTACTTGCCGTCGGATTTCTGCTTCCGCTGGCAGGCTCTTTGATATTTGCCCTGATGCCCTCCTTCCCCGTACTGCTCGCCTCGTCCTTTACCATCGGACTGGGTATGGCGATGCTTCAAACGGTGATAAATCCGCTTATGCGGGTTGCCGGGGGCGAGGAAAACTTCGCCTTCGTTTCCGTGATGGGCCAGCTCGTATTCGGGGCGGCTTCGTTCATTAGCCCGCTGGTATACAGCAAACTGGTTACGGGTCTCGGCCCCGGAGGGAATCCCTCGGGACTGACCGCCCTTTTAGGTAGGATAACCCCCGAAGGGCTGCCCTGGGTGTCTCTTTACTGGCTTTTTTCGTTCATCCTGATCGCCGCCGTCGTGGTCGTCCTGGTCGTGAGGTTCCCCCGGATCACCCTCAAAGAGGAAGAAAAAACCGGCGGAGCGGGGGCCTTCAGGCAACTGCTCGCCAACAAATATGTCTATATCTTCTTTTTCGGGATCTTTGCCTATGTCGCCACCGAGCAGGGGATCGTCAACTGGATGTCGGAATTCCTGCGCGAGTACCACGGCTTCGATCCCCAGAGGGAAGGAGCCCGGGCTGTCGGCTATTTCTGGGGTTTTATGTCGGTAGGCTGCCTTGTGGGTCTGGTGGCGCTGAGGCTGTGGGACAGCCGTAAGGTGTTGATGGTATCCGGCGCATCGTCGCTGGCGCTTCTGGCGGCGGGGGTATTCGGTACCGGCATGGTCAGTTTCTGGTCGCTCGCACTGACGGGATTCACCATTTCGGTCATGTATTCGATAATAATATCGCTGGGTCTCAACTCCGTCTCCCGCCATCACGGCGCACTGGCCGGCATACTCGTTGCGGGAATTGTCGGCGGGGCCGTCGGGCCGCTCGCCGTCGGGGCCGTCGGGGATGCCGCGGGGTTGAGGTTAGCCCTGCTGCTGGTCGCCGTGCCGATCGTATATATCATTTGGATCGCGTTTACGGCCAGGCCCCTTGTGAATAATAAGACGGTCGAATTTAGCGGGATGTTCGGCAAAAACGAGGGCGGTGGGAAATAATATGGTACTGGGAATCGACATCGGCGGTACTGCGATAAAATCGGCCATGGTCGATACTGCGGACGGGACGGTGACCGCGCAATGGACTTGCCCCACCGTGCCGGCAAAAGAGGCTCTTTTGCAGCAGTTGTCCGGGATCATATCTTCTGCGGTGGCCAAGTACGACCCATCGGCCATCGGCATCGCCACACCGGGGGTGGTCGACACGACCCGCGGGGTGGTCGCAGCAGGTGCGCCCAATATAGAGGGTTGGACGAACGTCCGCCTGGCAGAGTTAATTGGCAATGAAACGGGGCTTCCCGTCTCCATCTGCAATGACGGCGACGCAATGGGGTTCGGGGAGCTGCGCTACGGGGCGGCGGACGGATTCAAAGACGTGGTTTTCGTCTCGGTCGGTACCGGAATCGGGGGCGCCGTCATTTTGCAGGGGAAATTATTGTCGGGCCGCGGCGGACGGGGCGGAGAGATAGGGTGCATCCCTTTTATGGCAGGCGGGCGCAGGTGTTCCTGCGGGGCGTCGGGATGCTGGGAAGAATATGCCTCCACCTCCGCCATGGTTCGTGCATACCGGGAAAAGACCGGACTTCAGGCCGACGGGCGCCGCATCGTGGAACTTTACCGGCAGGGCGATCCGGCGGCCGTGGAGGTTTTCCATCTGGAGTGCGAATACCTGGGAAGGGGAATAGCCGGGCTGATAAATATCTTCGCGCCCGAGGTGGTCGTCGTCGGGGGTGGGATCAGTGAAAGCGGGCCGGAATTTATAGAAAAAGTATCGGATGCAGCATTCGCCTCGGCCCTGACGGCCTGCTCCGACGGCACCCGAATTACGGCGGCACGGCTCGGCAATCTGGCCGGGGTCGTCGGAGCGGCCGCCTTCGCATCGGATAAATTTTGTGAAACGAAACATAAAGAATGAAATGAAAAAAATATTGTTCACACTCCTGCTCATCGGAACAATTCCCGCAGTAGGCCAGATTATCCATTCCCACAACGACTACCTCCGCCGGGCTCCGCTTACCGAAGCCCTTACCAGCGGCGCCGGGATCATCGAGGCCGACCTGTGGATGCGGGGAGAGGGCATCGTAGTATGCCACGATGCGGACCAGGTGGCTACCGCGCCGCTTTTTACCGACCTCTATATAAAGCCGCTGCAGGAAGCCGGCCACCGGGCCCACGGTCTTAAACTGATGGCCGATCTGAAGGAAGCCGCGGTAATGGGCCCTCTGGCGGATCTGCTCGCCCGGTATCCCGATTTATTTTTCCCCGGCGGAGTAGAAGTGATAATCAGCGGTGAGAGGCCCCGGCCGGAAACATTCGCTTCTTACCCCGACTACATTCTCTTCGACGGCCGTTTCGACGAGGTTTATTCGGTCGATGCCGACGCCAAGGTGTGGATGGCGAGCGGGGATATACGCGACCATACCTCGTGGAACGGGAAAGGTTCCATACCCGTAAAGGAGAAACAGTCGATGCAGAAAATAGTCGACAGTCTCCATTGCCACGGGAAGACGGTAAGGTTCTGGGGAACGCGCGACAATGTAAATTCGTGGGTGATACTGCAATCGATGGGAGTGGATATTATCGGCACGGATGTCCCGGCCCTTTGCGCGGAGTTCTTTTCCGACGGAAAGTCTAAAAAATACACCTGCTCGCAACCACTGGATGTTTACCTTCCCACAATGGAGTGCGACGGCACGGAAGGAAGGGTGAAGAATATCATCTTTTTTATCGGAGACGGGATGGGACTGGCGCAGCTATGTGCGGCGGAAACCGCTAACAGGGGCAATCTGACGATCCTCAACATTCCGACCATAGGTTTGCAGAAAACCACCTCCCTGGACTATTACAACACCGATTCCGCGGCCGCGGGCACCGCCCTTTTCACCGGGAACAAAACGGAAAACGGAATGGTCGCCATCCTTCCCGACGGCCGGCGTGTGGAGAATGCGGCAGAGCGCTTCGCCCCTACGGGCAGAAGGGTCGGGATCGTCTCTACCGGAGACATTACCGATGCCACACCCGCGGCAAATTATGCCCATGCGGCCGACCGGAACGACAGCGAAGGCGTAGCCTCGCAGGTCGGCGGGAATGTCTACCTGCTGGCCGGCTCCCGTCCCGAGCCCTTCGAAGGGAGGAGAGACGGAAGAAATCTCTTCGAGGAGCTCTCGCAATCGGGCTTCGAAATATTACGCAGCGCCGATTCGATTCCGCTTGTAACACGTGCTACCATCTGCATCGACGACCGTTTCGGGGAGTACCTTACGGCGGATAATATCGGGTTCCTTGCCGATGTAACCCGAGATGCGATTGCAAGGCTGGATAATGAAAACGGCTTTTACCTCATGGTCGAATCGGCCAAGATCGACTATGCCGGCCATGCAAACCATCTTCCTTCGGTGGTGATCGAGACCCTCGCTCTGGACCTTGCGGTGGCCGAGGCCCTGAAGTTCGCCGACCGGGAGGGCAATACCCTGGTGGTGGTTACCGGCGACCATGAGACGGGCGGCCTGAGCCTGCTCGACGGCGACCACGGGTCGGGTTACATCAATGGTATATTCTCCTCGGACGACCATACCGGCATCATGCTCCCCGTTTTCTCCTACGGGGTCGGCTCCCACCGTTTCAGGGGAGTTTACCCCAACACCGAAATTATCCGTAAAATGGCCGAACTGGCCCATTGAATTCACTAAATTCCGGTTTTATGAGAAACTTACCTATCCTGCTGTTTTTATATTGTTTCACGGGACTCTCCGCTCAGGATTCTCCTGAATACAATCTGCCCTATAAGAACACATACGTCAAGGAGCCGCTCGTAACGGATAATCCCTACCGCGGAGCCTTGCCGGTAGAGACTCCCGTACCGGAGCTCGATGCCGTGAGGATGTATATTCCCGCACCGGTCTGGGACGGACACTCGGCAGAGATTCAGATGTACTGGCGGGCATGGGAGATCGCTTTCCGTAATATATGCCATCCGCAGCCCGGCAGCGGTTTCGTTTCGACCTATATCGATACGGCATACAACGGCAATATATTCATGTGGGACACATCGTTTATCTCCATGTTCGCCCGCTACGGCTGGAGGGCGTTCCCGTTCCAGCAGACCCTCGATAATTTCTATGCCAAACAGCATCCGGACGGATTTATCTGCCGGGAGATACAGGCCGACGGGGCGGACTGTTTCGAACGGTACGATCCGGTGAGTACCGGCCCCAATCTTCTTCCCTGGAGCGAGGTGTTATACTACCGCCATACGGGCGATCTGGAACGGCTCCACAAGGTTTTCCCGGCCCTGTGTGCCTATTATAAATGGCTCGGTCTCAACCGCACCTGGCCCGACGGCACCTACTGGTCGAGCGGCTGGGGCACCGGCATGGACAATATGCCGCGGGTGCAATCCGGATATAATCCCATTTTCAGCCACGGCCATATGGTGTGGCTCGACACCAATCTTCAGCAGATATTCGTTGCGGGACTCCTTCTCGAGATCGGATTCCATACGGAGCGCTGGCAGGAGATCGAGGATTTCGAAGAGGAAGCCAAGATGCTCTCTAAATATGTGGAAAACCATCTATGGGATGAAACTACCGGTTTTCTGCACGACCGATACGCCGACGGGAGCCTTTGCCCGACCAAAGGTATCGGCGCATTCTGGGCACTTCATACCGATGTCCTCGATAAGGAAAGGACGGACAGGCTCGTGGCCCACCTTTCGGACACCGCCGAATTCGCACGACCCTATCCCGTGCCTTCGCTCAGTGCCGACCACCCCAAATATAACGTGCGCGGACGTTACTGGCAGGGCGGGGTATGGGCCCCTACGAACTACATGATAATCGACGGGCTGCGCAAAAAAGGGTACGGCGATCGGGCATACGACATAGCGAGCCGATGGTACGGACAGGTATTGGAGGTCTACCGCGAAAAGGGCACCTTCTATGAATATTACAGTCCCGAACTCTGCGAGGAAGGCTTCCTGGCCCGAGACGAATTCGTCGGCTGGACAGGGCTGGCACCGGTATCGATCCTGCTGGAATACCTGATCGGGATAACTTCCGACTATTCCAACCGGATCGTGGAGTGGGACATCCGTCAGAGAGAAAGACACGGCGTGGAGAATTACATGTTCGGGCCGCAGGGTTCCTTTTCGATGATCGCCGCCGAACGAAGCGACCCGTCCCAGCCGGTGAGGATCGAAGTAAATAGCGACAGCGCATTTACGCTCCATGTCCGCCGCGGCGCTACCGCCAAAAAGATCGGGATAGAGCCGGGAATTCACCGATACGAAATCTGAAGCCGTATAAAGCCTTTAAGATTTGTATAACACCGAGCAGGAGCTCCGAAAATTTTTCGGAGCTCCTGCTTTTGGCGGTATGGACGGGTCAGAGAGGCCAGCAGCCTCTGTCGCTGTCTGTCATATTTATTTTAAACTTTCAATTAGTGATGTTAAAGGAATCGGATTATCTTTGAAGACATATAATAACTACTAACCCTTATGATAATCAGCGCAAGCCGCCGCACGGATATACCGGCCTTTCATTCGCAGTGGTTTATAAACCGTATCCGGGAAGGATTCGTAATTGTCGAAACTCATCAAAACAGTGACAAACTTTACCGTGTTTCGCTGACGCCGGATGTTGTCGATTGCATCGTATTCCGGACAAAAAATCCTGCACCCCTATTGGATAAACTCCCTTTACTGGAAGATTACAATTACTTCTTCAATATTACGATGAACCCTTATGGCCGGGAGATGGAGAGCAATGTGCCCGGATTGCAGGACAGAGTGGCCGTTTTTAAAGAATTGTCGGACAAAATAGGCTCCTTGAGAATGGTCTGGCGTTACGATCCTGTAATGTTAAGTCCCAAATATAATCTCGATTTTCATAAACGGGCATTTGGCTATCTGTGCCGGGAATTACAGGATAAGGCTTATAAATGTATGATCGGGTTTATTATCCATCATCCTTTTGTGGAAAAGAGGATCGAAAGGTTATCCGTCTCGAGAAGGGACTTCGACGACATGAGGATAATCGGTGAAATGTTCGGTAAGATAGCCAGGGAGTTCGGACTCAAACTCGAAACCTGCGCCACGGAATTGGGGCTCGACGACTTCGCAATAACCCATGGCGCTTGTGTCGAACGCGACCAGATAGAGCAAATTTGTGGATACGGTTTCGCCAAAGTAAGGGAGAGGTATCTTCGACCGCATTGCAATTGTATGGAATCGGTAGATATCGGCCATTATTCGACTTGCGGCAACGGATGTTTGTATTGCTATGCCACGACACATTCTCCCCGTATAAAAATCGACCCTTCGTCCTCTTCACTCGATCCGGGATACGGGCAGCCCACAAGGGAAAAAACCGACATTGCAGATTTGAGAGCCCGGTCGCATAGAAGTTTACAGGCAAAATTGTTTTGAAGACTTTGATAATTAAGCCTTTTTTCCATAAAGCACTACGAGCGGGAGCCGACTTATCCGATGTTCCGCAAGGTATTTAGCACAAAAACAAAAAGCCTTGAAAATCAATTGATTTTCAAGGCTTTACCGTGATTTGCATCACTTGGTGGCGGTATGGACGGGACTCGAACCCGCGACCCCCTGCGTGACAGGCAGGTATTCTAACCAGCTGAACTACCACACCGTTTCTTTGTGCGGACGCAATCGATGTTCCACACTCTGGTTTTGCAGGGCAAAGTTAAGCAAAGATTGTGAATTTGCAAAAAATTATTTTTGCGTGGGCAATTTTTATATGGCTTGCGTATCTTCGACCACCTCACCAATCGATCGGGGTCTGTCCGTTGGAGGTGAGATACTCGTTTGCCCGTGAGAAATGGCGGCAGCCGAAGTACCCGCGGTGGGCCGAGAGCGGCGAAGGGTGAACCGCCTTGAGGATGCAATTTCGCTGCGGATCGACGAACGAGGTTTTTTTCTGGGCATAAGCCCCCCACAGCATATATACCAACCCGTTTTTCCGCATGGCGAGCGCATTGACTACCGCGTCGGTAAACCTTTCCCATCCCATCCCTGCATGCGAGGCGGCCTCGTGTTCCCGGACAGTGAGCACTGCATTGAGCAGCAGAACACCCTGCTCGGCCCAACGGTCGAGGTTCCCTGTCGGGGGAATAGGCCGGCCGGTGTCCGCATGAACTTCCTGAAAAATATTCTGGAGCGACGGCGGGAAGGGAACCCCGTCGTTTACCGAAAAACATAGGCCGTTGGCCTGCCCGGGACCGTGGTAGGGATCCTGCCCGATTATCACCACCTTCACACTGTCGAAGGGGCATTTATCGAATGCCCTGAAGATATTTTTCCCCTGCGGGAATACCCTGTGGCTGCCGTACTGGCTTTTGACAAAATTGATCAGGTCGGCGAAGTAGGGTTTGCCGAACTCCGCCTGCAAAACCTCCTTCCAACTCTCGTTAATCCTTACATCCATACCGCTATCCGTTAAGTCGCCGTGCAAATTACGAAATTTAGCGGTTCGCCGGGTAAGCGAAGAAAAATTTAATTCCCGTCGTAAGCCGGAAGCCTGCCGTGGCCGCCCGGGCGGTCAATTTATATCCTTGCGGTCTTTCGGGTCTGCGGCCTCCTCCATCGATACCTGCATGGCCACCATCTTGATGACCGTGGCGGCCGCTTCGTCGCCCTTATTGCCGTGCTTCCCGCCCGCACGATCCAAGGCCTGTTCCATATCGTCGGTGGTGAGCACTCCGAATGCCACGGGCATATTCCAGTTGAGCATCAACTGGGTAATACCCTGCGTAACCCCCTGGCATACGAAATCGAAATGCCTGCTCTCGCCCTGGATCACACATCCCAGGGCTATCACCGCATCCACATCGGTATACTCGGCGAAAAACTGCGCTCCGAGGGGCAGTTCGAAAGATCCTGGCACATATTTTATCACGATATTCCTGTCGGGGCATCCGGCCGCACGAAGCGTCCTTACGGCTCCCTTCAACAGGTTCTCGGTTACCTGGGGATTCCATTCCGACACCACTATCCCGAATTTCATATTTTCCGCCGAAGGAAGCGGCCCCTCGAAAACCGATACATTCTTCTTCTTTTCCATATCTCGTTATAACTTCTGAATCCTAATAACAAAAAGGCCGCCACGGCCTCTTCGGCCCGGCAACCTTTTATAGTCCCGCCCTGGGGCCGGTTACTGTTTTTGCTCCTCGGCGCCGATGAACTTCTCGACGTCGCGTCCCTCGATGCTCATCGGGTACTCGTCCAGGATCCTTTCGAGGGCTTTGAGAGCGTCGCCGCTGCGGCCCAGCTTATCGTAGACCGTAGCCAGTTTTTTGAGATAATAGGGCGCAGTGAGGGAATTGTTCCCGGCGGCTACCGCCTTGGAATACAAATCGGCTGCTTTTTCATATTCGCCTTTCTGAACATGAATGTCGCCCTGCAGGCCGTAATTCTGGGCATTTATCATCTCGTTGGGGACACCCTTGGTTGCTTTATATTTCGAAAGATACTCTGCCGCCCTGTCCAAATCGCCGAGCTTCAGATAGCTGATACCGGCATAATGGTTGGCGATATTTCCCTGCGGGGTGGAGCCGTATTTGTCGATCACTTCGAGGAATCCGGCATTGAAACCGTCTCCGTTGAGGGCATAGTCGTAAGAGTCTTCCGCGAAGTGCTGCTCGGCCACGTACATCGCCGCCCCGGCCTTCTCGGCGCGGTTGGGTATGTACATATATTTATAGGCAATGACGATACCCGAGAGCAGAACCAAAGCCGCAAGCACCGTAAGCAGGGTTCTGCCGTTCTCGATTATATATCTTTCGGTGGTGGAGATCGCCGTTTCTATCTTCTCTTCGGGATCTTCCGCCTTACGGGCTTCTTTCCTGGCGCTGCGTTTTGCCACGGTGGGGCCGCGCTTTACCGCGGGGCTGGCCGTCCGGGTCTCTTCCGGGGCCGCTTCGGCCTGACCGTTTACCGGAGCCTTTTCCTTTTCCGGATTTTCGTTTCTTGCCATGCTACTATTGTTTTCGTTTCTTCATTAACGGACAAAAATACATCTTTTTAACAAATTAACCACCGCCCGCATCGATTATTTCACAATTATTCCCGATCCGTCCCCCCGGGGGGCCGACCGTGGGCCGGCGGTACAGTGAAATGAACCGGAAGATATCGGCAGATGCGGAAATTATCGGTAACTTTGAGCCGGAATGCATTTAGGTAAATTATCCATTATAGGCTTTAAGAATATCCGGGAAACGGTGTTGGAATTTCCCCTGCGGATCAACTGTTTCGTGGGGGACAACGGCGCCGGGAAGACCAATATGATCGACGCGGTACATTACCTCTCCGTATGCCGCAGTTCTCTGGCGATGTCCGATGCGCAATGCGTCAACCACGACAGGGATTTTTTCCTTCTCGACGGGCAGTACCGCACGGACGGCGGGCGCCGGGAGACGGTTGTGTGCACATTCAGGAAAGGGGGCGGGAAAACCCTCAAGCGCAATTCGAAAGAGTATGAGAAGCTCTCCGAGCACATCGGGTCTTTCCCCGTGGTAATCGTCTCCCCGGCCGACTCCTTCCTGGTGACCGACGCGGCCGAGGAGCGCCGGCGCTATATGAACTCGTTTCTGTCGCAGTTAGAGCGGGGATACCTTGCCGCCGCGGTAAAATATAACCACATCCTGTCCGAACGCAACAAACTCCTCAAAGACCCCCTTCCGCGGAAGGACATCCTCGAAATCCTCGACCTGCAGCTTGTCGAAGCGGGGAACGTCATCCACGAAAAACGCGCGGAGCTGGTCGGCAGGCTCGCCCCGCTGGCCGGTGAATTCTACGCGGAGCTCTCGGGCGACCGCGAGAAGGTCACGCTCGAATACCGCTCCGAGCTGAATACGACCCCGTTCGAGGAGATACTGGCCCGGTCGGCCGAGCGTGACCGCACCATGGGCTTCACCACTTCGGGGGTGCACCGCGACGATCTGAAGATGAAAATCGGCGGTCTGGCGCTCCGTAAATACGGGTCGCAGGGACAGCAAAAGTCCTTCCTTATCGCCCTGAAGTTGGCACAATACATCCTGGTCTGCGAGCAGAACGGTGAGAAGCCGATCCTCCTGCTGGACGATGTTTTCGACAAGCTCGACCCGGGGCGGGTAGCAAACCTGCTGTCGCTGGTCGCCGGAGGGCGGTTCGGTCAGATATTCATCTCGGAATGCAGCCGCTCGAGGCTCGAGGGTATACTCACCGGACTGGGCGAGGGCTATTCGCTCTTCGCGGTTCGAAACGGGGAGGTCGAAAAGATATGAGAAAAACCGTACCTATGAAGCTGGGCGACCTCTGGGGCGATTTCGTCAGGAACACTCCCCGGGTGGCCCGCGGGCTGGCCGAGGCGAAGGCCGCCGGCCTTTGGGCGATGGTGGTGGGCCCCGCGGTGGCGGCCCATACGGTGGAGGTAACCGTGCGTGATGGGATTCTCACCGCAAAGCTCTCTTCGTCCGTTGTGCGCAGCGAGCTCTTCATGCAGCGCGACGCTCTGCGCGAGGCCATAAACCGAGCCGCAGGCGAGCCGGTGATACGCACGGTGATACTTAAATAGCCATTGGCGTACCTTCTCCGTTGGCCGGTCATCCGTGGAAATAACGGGGAAAATCCCTATCTTGATCCCGATTAGGTTTGTGCGGTAAATTCCGGTTTCTCTCCGGGCAGCCTGCCCGGAGAGAAACCGGAAAGGGTTACCGGACTCGACGAATAAACATTTTGCCCGTACGGGCCGAACCAAAACGATTATGAAGGAAAACAGTTCGCCGGCATACTACCTGCTGATTATCGTCGTCTCTTTTTGCGCTTTTTTCGTAAATAACCATATCGTCCCGGCCGACCTTATGGAGTCGCGCAACCTTGCCACGGCGCAGGAGATGGCTCGAACGGGGAACTATCTCATACCGACGATGAACGGGGAGCTGCGGCTCGAAAAACCCCCGCTTCCGACCTGGATCGCCGCCGGGGTCGAGACCATCCTGCCGGGCAACCTGAATGCCCAGCGGTGTGCTTCGGGAATTGCGGCGACCTTTATGGTGATCTTTCTCTATCTGCTTGCTGTCCGGTTGTCGGGCAGCCGTAACATAGCGATCGCCGCCGCGGTTATCTTCGCCACCTGCTACAATCCGGTTATGATGGGCCGTACGGCCAGCTGGGATATCTACTGCCACAGCTTTATGCTCGGGGCGATCTACTTTCTGGTCTGCAGTATCTCGGCACGGTGCCGGGGTTTCGGGTGGATGTTCCTTTCGGGACTGTTTATGGGGCTCTCCTTCCTCAGTAAAGGACCGGTCGCATTCTATGCCCTGCTCCTTCCCTTCATTATAGCATATGCCCTGGTAGTCAGACCTAAAATGTCCGGCAAAGGGTTGCCTCTTGTGGTTCTGCTGGCAACGGCCCTGGCAACTTCCCTGTGGTGGTACGGCTGGCTCTACTTCACCCAGAGCGAGACTATTGCCGCTGCGGCCCGGAAGGAGACGACCGCCTGGATGTCGCGCAATGTAAAACCCTTCTGGTACTACTGGCAGTTCCCCGCCGAAGCCGGGATATGGGCTCTCTTCTGGGTGACATCCATAATTTATTTCTTCGCCAAACGCCGCCCGGGCCGACACCGCAGGCTCTTCGCATTTTCGATAGTGTGGACCGTTACCTCCCTTTTGCTGTTGTCGCTCATCCCCGAGAAAAAAACGCGCTACCTGCTTCCCTTGCTGGTGCCCGGAGCGGTGAATATAGCGATGTATCTGTGGAACATCGCACGCAATCCCACTTCCCGGGCGGACAGGATCGTATTCCGTCTTAACGGGCTGGTTGTATCTCTCGTCCTGCTCGCCATTCCGGTATTCATATATGTCATGTTCCTGGGCAAGGGTCTTATGCCGGTGCCGCTGTTTGTGGTGATCGCGGTAATTTTCCTCGTTGTGACGGCCGTAATCGTCCGGTCGCTGGTGCGCAAGGGAAGCCGGATGGATATAAAGAGCGTATTCGCCTCGATGGTGGTGGCCATGATGGCGCTCGAGGCATTCTGCCTTCCGGCCGTGGGAAGCATGTTCATAAACGACGAACGCCACAGCATCCGCAACCTGCGCGACGATCCCCGCACCGAGGGGCTGGCCTTCTACTACGAAGCGGACAAGCCTCTGCGGATGGAACTCGTCTATGAAGCGGATGCCTTTATCCTGCCGCTCGACCTTTCCGACAGCGCCCTGATGCGCAAAGTGCCGCTCGTGCTGGTCAGCCAAGAGCCCGCAGAGCTTCTTCTCGAGGGATCCGGCCTTACGGTAGAGCACCTCGATACATACGACAACAACTGGCGAAAACGAGGCCATAAGCGCTACAATCCCGACCTTGTCCGCCATGCGGCCGTAGTAAGCCTGCCGCCGGCGGAAGATGAGGGCGGCGACCGCGAAGAGGATAATTAAGCCCGGGAAAGTTCATTTATTACCTATCTCTTTTATACCTTTGTTGGTTATTTGACTCAATGCAAACCGAAGGTACCGACTCCACGATGAATAAGACCGCCGATTACCAGTTCACGATAATTGTTCCCGTCTTCAACGAGAAGGACAATATCGAACGGCTCGAAAAGGAGCTGGCCCGATTTCTCCCGCAATCCTTAAAGAAAACCTGCGTATTGTTTGTCGACGACGGGTCGGGGGACGGGAGCGGGGAGATGCTCCGCGGAGTGTGCGAGCGTAACCCGGATATGTACCATATTTCCCTCGGCAGGAACTGCGGGCTGAGTGCGGCAATGAAGGCCGGCATCGACAAAACCTTCTCGGAATTTCTCGGATATATAGACGCCGACCTGCAGACCGACCCCGAAGATTTCAACCTCCTGCTGGCCCACACCGGCGACCATCCACTGGTAATGGGCATCCGCACCGGCCGCAAGGACAGTTTCGTGAAAAACGCCTCGTCGAAGATAGCCAACGGCTTTAGACGGATGATGACAGGCGACGGGATCACCGACACGGGGTGTCCCCTGAAGGTGATGCGCACTTCGTTCGCCAAAAAAATTCCGTTTTTTACCGGAATGCACCGGTTTTTGCCTGCCCTGATATTGCTTCAGGACGGCGGCACGGTGAAGGAGATACCCGTAAGGCACTATCCCCGGGTGGCCGGACAGTCGAAATACCATTTATGGAACCGGCTTGCCGGGCCCTTTAAGGACTGCTTCGCCTACCGCTGGATGAAAAAACGGTATATAAATTACACGGTCAGCCAGTCCGATTTATGATCGACATTCAACTCCCCTGGTATGTTATAATATTGGGACTCGCCGCTCAGGCGCTCTTTTCCGCACGCATACTCGTGCAGTGGATAGCTTCGGAAAGGGCGAAAAAGATCCTCTCCCCCACCGTATTCTGGAAGATCAGCATGGCGGCCTCATTTATATTCTGCATATACGGCTGGCTTAGAAACGACTTTTCCATAATTTTCGCCCAGCTTATCTCCTATTATATTTACATCTGGAACATCGACGCGAAGGGGGCCTGGAAAAGAATCAATATTTTCCTGAGAATAATACTGGTAAGCCTCCCCGTCGTTGCGGCCCTTTGGTCGGTAATGGACTGGGATTATACCTACCGGCACCTTTTCGAGCAGGACGGCCTCCCCGTATGGCTGATAATTTTCGGCACCGTGGGGCAGATCATATTCACCCTGCGGTTCGTCTACCAGTGGCTCTATTCACGGCGCAGGGGCGAATCGCTGCTGCCCCTCACCTTCTGGGTGATAAGCCTCACGGGTTCGCTCATCATCGTTACCTACGGAATCATGCGCCACGAATATATCCTTATCATAAGCCACTCGGCGGGCATTCTTTCCTACGCCCGCAACATTATGATCGGCCTGGGAAACCGCCAAGGGGGGCTTCCGTCTACGGGATCTTAAATCCGGGGGGGCCACTGCTGCGCCTTATCGTTCGCAGGAAGAGCAGTCGGACGAGGGGCCGCACGGGAACGGAAGGCAGTCGTCGGCCGGACGAAACTGCTTTTCCTCCTCCAGGGACTCCCGGACAGCGCATTTTATCCCCAGCCTGCGCATATGGGGATTGTCTGCGACTTCCGACCGGATATGGTGCCCTTTTATAATAAGGGTGAGCGACATGCCCAGAACGAAGAGCGCCGCTGCGGCTACCGTTGCAAGGACTAATATGAGGTATGTAGGCATAATCTATACGTTCGGGGTTTCACCGGGGTATTGACTATCCGGCGTATAAAACGTATCTTTAACCGGAAGTTTACCCCTCTTACGGCCTGCCCGGCCACAACGGCATGCCGTACGATGGTATAACTCGAGGGGTTGACTTTCGGCTACAAAGTTATAAATTTGCAAGGATACCTAAAGGGTAAGGGATGAAAATCGTAATAGCGGGTGCCGGCGAGGTGGGAACCCACCTGGCAAAGATGCTGAGCGGCAGTCTGCACGACATAACCGTAATAGATGTGGACGGCCGCCTTCTGGAAGATGTGGCCGGGATGGCCGACATCATAACCATCGAGGGCGATGCGACCACCTTTGCGGTGCTTAAAAAGGCGTCGGTTCGCAAAGCCGACCTCTTCATTGCCGTCGCGCACGAGGAAAATGTCAATATCATCGCCGCCATCCTTGCCAAAGGGTTGGGAGCGAAAAAGTGCATCGCCCGCATCGACAACAACGAATACCTCGAACCCAATAACAAGGAGATGTTCATCGGCATGGGCATAGACTACCTGTTCTATCCCGAAAAAGCCGCCGCACGCGAAGTCATCGACCTGTTGGGGCATACCTCGACCTCCGAATATGTAGATTTTTCCGGCGGGGAGCTGGCCCTTGTGGTCTACCGCCTGGACGTCTCCTCTCCCCTGATCGGGAAATCCCTTATGGAGACGGCAAATTTAAGCGACATGCAGTACCGCACGGTCGCCATAGAAAGGGACGGGAAGACCCTCATCCCGCGCGGCCGGGATATCTTCATGGAGAACGATGATATTTACGTCATCACCAACCGCGAATCCGTCCGCGACGTGATGGAATTTTCCGGGCGCAAGAACATAGACATCCGCAACCTCATAATTCTCGGAGGGAGCCGCATCGGCATCCGTATCGCCACCGAGCTCCAGGACGAAATAGACGTAAAGCTCGTCGAATACAACCAGGAAAAGGCCTACCGCCTTGCCGAACAGCTGGACAACACGCTGATTATCCACGAAGACGGCCGCAACCTCGATGCCATGATCGAGGAGGGTATAGCCTCCACCGACGCCTTCGTGGCCGTCACCGGGCGGTCGGAGACAAATATCCTGGCGGCTATGATGGCCAAGAAGATGGGCGTCAAGAAAGTGATCGCCGAAGTGGAGAACCTGACCTATATCACTCTGGCCGAAAGCATGGGAATCGACACCATAATAAGTAAGAAACTGATTACGGCCGGAAGTATTTTCCGCTTTACGATGACCACCGATGTACAGTCGATAAAGGTACTCACGGGCAGCGATGCGGAGGTTCTGGAATTTATCGCCAAACCCAATTCGCCCGTTACCCGGGAGCCGGTCAATCGCCTCGATTTCCCGGACGAGGCCATAATCGGCGGCATTGTCCGCGGGGACAGGGTATATATCGCGGTGGGCGATACGCAGATAAACGCATATGACCGGGTGGTGGTCTTCGCCCTGCCCTCTGCCGTGGCGAAGGTCGGGAGATATTTTAACTGAAAGGATAATGCCTCTGATAAACAAAATAGTCAGCCTTTACTTCACTTCGAGACGCCGGCAGATAGAGCGGTTCATACGCGAACCCGGAAGGGTTCAGGACGAACAGCTCGCCGCCCTCACGGCAAAGGGCTCCGGAACGGTTTACGGCCGGCGCCACGGCATCAAACCGGGTATGTCGGCCGTGGAGTATTCCGCCACACTGCCCGTGACCGACTACGAAAGCATGGCCGGTTATATCGAACAGGCAAAAAAAGGCGGAGAGAATATACTATGGCCCGGAAGGGTAAACTGGTTTGCCAAATCTTCGGGAACCACCTCCTCGCGTAGTAAGTTCATCCCAGTAACCGGCGACGGACTCGACGACTGCCACCTGCAGGGACCCCGCGACGTGGTCGCCTTTTTCACCGCTGCCTATCCCCGGAGCAAAGTATTCAGCGGCAAGACGCTCACGCTCGGCGGATCGAAGAAGATCGAAAAGGAGGGGGATGCCGCTTTTTCCGGCGACCTTTCCGCAATTTTGCTCGACAATGTCCCCGGATGGGCAAATATGCGCAGGGTGCCCTCCATGGAGACGGCGCTCATTGCCGACTTCAATGAAAAGGTGGAGAGGATATGCAAGGAGACTCTTCACGAAAACGTGACTTCGTTTGCCGGTGTACCGTCATGGAATCTGGTCATGTTCAATAAAATACTCGAGATTACCGGCAAAGACAATATCCTGGAAATATGGCCCGGGATGGAGCTGTTTATCCACGGGGGAATGAATTTCAAGCCCTACCGCAGCCAGTACAACCGTATCATACCCTCGGCGGATATGAAATATCTGGAGACCTACAACGCTTCGGAAGGCTTCTTCTCGATAGCCGACGAAACATGGAGCGACGACATGCTGCTGATGCTGGATTACGGGATATATTACGAGTTTATTCCCGTACAGTCCCTGCACGACAGTTCTACGGCCGTTCCGCTGGAGGGTGTCCGCCGCGGGGTCAACTATGCCATGCTAATCTCCTCGAGCAACGGGCTGTGGCGTTATATGATCGGGGACACGGTCGAATTCACCTCGACCTCACCCTATCGGATCAGGATTACCGGGCGCACGAAGCACTATATAAATGCCTTCGGGGAGGAGGTGGTGATCGAAAATGCAGAGTCGGCGGTTCGGGAAGCCTCTATACTGACCGACGCCCACATCGCGGAATATACCGTTGCCCCTGTATATATGGGCGACGGCGGCAAGGGTGCACACCAGTGGATCGTCGAATTTACTGCGGAACCGGCCTCCGTCGAGGCCTTCGCCAAAGCCCTCGACGCCACCCTGCGGCGGATCAATTCCGACTATGACGCCAAGCGCACGGGCGACTCCACCCTCGAAAAACCCCGTATTACCGTGGTTCCCCCCGGCACTTTCTACCGCTGGATGGAATCCCGCGGAAAGATCGGCGGCCAGAATAAAGTCCCGCGTCTTTACAACGACCGCACATATGCAGACCAGTTGGTAAAGGTAGCAGAAGGGATCGCAAGTGAAGAATTCAAAGAAAAAGTACCCGTATAAAACCGAGAACATGACCCTCAAAAGCCAGAATCTCTATATCGCCGTGGCCGGAAATATCGGCAGCGGAAAAACCTCCCTCACCCAGCTTCTATCCGAGCGCTGCAACGCGAGGGTTTATGCCGAGGATATAAACAATCCCTATCTGGGCGACTTCTACGAGGATATGAACCGGTGGGCATTCAACCTGCAGATATATTTCCTGGGAAGCCGTATCAGGCAGGCGGTCGAAATATTGTCCATTTCGGAAGACCTCATACAAGACCGCACCGTTTACGAAGACGCCCACATTTTTGCAGCGAACCTGCACGAGATGGGGCTCATGTCCTCGCGCGACTACGATTCCTATATGAGGATATTCGAGATCGCCGCCCATCTCATACCGGTTCCCGACCTGTTGATCTATCTCAAGGCCAGCGTACCGACACTCATAAACCAGATCCGCAAGCGGGGACGCGACTACGAGATGTCGATCGAGGAGGGTTACCTCTGCCGGCTCAATGAAAAGTACGACAACTGGATAGAGAATATCTACACGGGCGAGGTCATTACCATCGATATGGACACCGAAGATTTCATCTCCGACCCCTCGACGATAGATATGGTCGTCGCGCGGATCGAAGAGATACGAGCGGGCAAATACGGGGGAAGGTGAGCGGCCCTGTATCACTGCCGGACGGGTTTGCCGACTCCCTTGCCGAAATTTTACCCGCCGGAGAGAGGGCGGAACTACTGTGCGCCCTCGACACCCCGCCACCGGCTGCCGTAAGGTTCAACCCCTATAAACTCGCATCCCCTCCGGAAGGGGAACAGGTTCCCTGGTGCCGTTACGGCTTCTATGTCGACGGGGGCCGTCCCTCCTTCACGCTCGATCCGCTGCACCACGGCGGGGTCTACTACGTGCAGGAACCCTCCTCGATGTTTATCGAACACATTGTCCGGCAAGTCTTTCCCGACACCCAAGGGCTCAGGATGCTCGATGTGTGCGCGGCCCCGGGCGGCAAAACCACCCTGCTGTCCACACTGGCCGGGCTCGAGGGCCTCGTGGTGGCTAACGAACCCGTCTGGTCGAGGGTTAACATCCTTGCTGAAAACATCCGGCGCTGGGGGCTGGGAAACGTTGCCGTCACGGCCAACGCCCCTTCGCACTACGCCGCGATAAAAGATTATTTCGACCTTGTACTGGTAGACGCTCCCTGCTCCGGTGAGGGAATGTTCCGCAAAAACCCCCAGGCCCGCACCCAGTGGAGCAGCCGGAATGTAGCCGCCTGCACCGTCCGCCAGAAAGATATTATCGAAAATATATGGGGCTGCCTGAAACCGGGCGGCATCCTTATATATAGCACCTGCACCTTCAATTCCCATGAAAACGAGCACGTTGCCTCATGGACAGCGGAAAACTTCGACTGCGAAAATATCGGTATCGATTACCCCGGCCATTGGAATATTGCAAAGGGAATCGGCCCGGCCGGCGGATATACACTCAGGTTCTACCCCCATAAACTCAAAGGAGATGGATTCAGCGTTTCGGTATTCCGAAAAGAGGGCTCGAAGGTAAGAACAAAGATAAAACCGGTGCGGAAAACCCTGCTGCGCGATCTGGTGGGCCGCGAGGCGAAAGAGGCGGGAAGATGGGTCGAACAGCCGCAGTTTATGCGGTTTGCAGCGATCGGCGACCAGGCCTACGGCTTTTATTCAGCCGTCCATGGCGACATTATCCGTCTTTCGGAAGCCGTGAATATTATCTACTCGGGGATCGACATGGGGCGCATTATCAAAGGGGATCTCAAACCCTCCCATGCGTTGGCACTGTTCCATGATGTGAATACAGGGGAAATTCCCGGATCGGAAGTCCCGCTCGAGACGGCTCTCGATTATCTCAGAAAAAGTGATATTCCCGCCGAAGGTTTCCGCGAAGGTTACAACCTGGTAACTTTCAGCGGCTATCCCCTGGGCTGGGTAAAGAGAATCGGCGGGCGGATCAATAACCTTTATCCCAAAGAATTGAGGATAGCGAACCTTTAGTATACTTATTCCCAAAAATAACAAATAGGAATGACCGGGTCACTCCTATTTGTTATATGTTATTTAAACTATTTGCAGCTCCGCAGAATATCCGCCGCTACCTTGCCGGTCACATTACCACCTTCGCCCAGCGATAACCCGAGGCGCTCGAACCGGGCCTGAATCTCGTCGATGGTCCGGTCGCCGATCCCCGCCTGGCCGAGCCTTGTATCCAGCCCGAGTGAACGGAAAAATCCTTCGGTCTTTTCAATGGCGGCCTTCACGCGTTCCTGTTCCGTGCCGCGGTCGATCCCCCAGACACGCTCGCCGTACTGGAGTATCTTGCCCTTTTTCTGCTCCCGCAGCACTTTCATCGTACCGGGAAGGACAATGGCAAGCGAAGCACCGTGGGTGATCCCGTGAAGGGCGGTAAGCTCATGGCCTATCATGTGGGTCGCCCAGTCTTCGGAAATGCCCATGCGGATAAAATCGTTGAGTGCGAGAGTCGCAGTCAGCATAAAATCGCACATCAGGTCGTAATCGTGCCGGTTCTCCTTTATCTTCGGGGCGATCTCGATCACCGTCATAAGGAGGCCCTCCGCCCATCGATCCATCACGCGTGACTGGCCCGTCGTGGTGAGGTATTGCTCCATGACGTGGACGAAAATATCCGCCAATGCGGCCGCTATCTGGTTGTCGGGCAGAGTATAGGTAGCCTCCGGATCGAGAATGGAAAACTGCGGATAGGAGGTATAGAATGCGAATTTCTCTTTTGTTTCGGTGCGGGAAATTACCGCTCCGCTGTTCATCTCCGATCCCGTAGCAGGCAGGGTCATTACCGAGGCATAGGGGATGGCCCCCGAGGCCTTGCCTTGGGTTACGATCTCCCAGGGATCGCCGTCGTAAACCATTGCGGAGGCGATCAGCTTGGTACCGTCGAGCACCGAACCGCCCCCCACGGCCAGCAGGAAGTCGATCCCCCGTTCCTTGCCGATGGCGATCGCCTTGCGCAGGGTTTCCACGGTGGGATTCGGCTCGATACCCCAAAATTCGATATAATCCATCCCCTGGAGGGCGGCGCATACCTGATCGTAGATGCCGTTGGCCTTGACGCTTCCGCCGCCGTAAGTGACCATGATCTTCCTTCCCGCGGGAATGAGCTGCGGTAACCTGGATATTTGACCCTTGCCGAAAACCAGCTTGGTAGGGTTCTGGAAAATAAAATTATTCATAGCAGCGATTTTTATAGTTTACGGATATATCCGGCTAATTTAATATAAATATTTACATTTGGCCTACGATTGAAAATCCCGTGCCAATGTTTTATGGAGTTAACTCGGATCTGAGGACTCCGATATAATAAGTTGACGGGATTTTGTAATTTTGCGCCCAAATGTACGACGATATAGAAATAATGGCTCCGGCCGGTTCCCACGAATCGCTTGCCGCAGCGCTCGCTGCCGGGGCAGACTCGGTTTATTTCGGGGTGGGGGATCTCAATATGCGGGCCCGCTCGACCTCCAATTTCCGGCAGGACGAACTCGGCGATATTACCTTCGCCATACAAAAGAAGGGCGCCCGCGCCTACCTTGCGGTCAATACCGTCCTCTACGACGACGAACTCGACCGGATGAGGTCTTTGATCAACAGTGCTGCCGAGGCCGGGGTGGATGCCGTTATAGTTTCCGACCAGGCGGCTATGCTCTATGCCCGCGAAAAAGGGCTCGAAGTGCATATATCCACTCAGTTGAATATATCGAATATCGAATCCCTGCGGTTTTATTCCCGGTGGGCGGACGTGGTCGTGCTGGCCCGAGAGCTTTCCCTCGAACAGGTCGCCCGTATACATGGAACGATAGAGAGGGAAAATATTTGCGGTCCTTCCGGGAGGCAGGTAAAGATCGAAATGTTCGCCCACGGTGCGCTCTGCATGGCCCTATCGGGCAAATGCTACCTTAGCCTCCATGAAAGCGGTTGCTCGGCCAACCGCGGGGCCTGCCGGCAGATTTGCCGCCGCTCGTTCACCCTTACCGACCGGGACACGGGCGAACAGATAGCGGCCGAAGGTAAATACCTGCTCTCCCCCAAAGACCTGTGTACGGTCGGTTTCCTCGATAAATTCATCGGTGCGGGAGTGCGCGTGCTGAAGATCGAAGGCCGGGCACGCTCGGCGGAATATGTCAAGCGGGTAGTCGAATGCTACCGCGAGGCGATCGAAGCCCTGCGGGAGGGGCGGTATTCCCCTGAACTGGCCACGGGTCTTACCCGAAGGCTATCGGAGGTCTTCAACCGCGGATTCTGGGACGGGTTTTACAGCGGAGCGACGGTGCCCGAGCTGAGCGGCCATTACGGCTCGGCGGCCACGCGGAAGAAGGTCTATGTAGGGAAGGTTACCAACTACTACAAAAATATCGGTGTGGCAGAAATTCTTATCGAGGCCGCCGTCCTGGACGAAGGCGATGAAATCGTCTTTATAGGAGCAACCACAGGGGCCCTGGAATCCCGTGCAGGCGGCATCCGGGTAGATGAAAAACCGGCGAAATTCGCACCGCAGGGCAGATATTGTTCATTTCGTACCCCCTCCGAAGTAAAAAGGGGGGATAAGCTTTATAAGATTGTGGAGGCTTAGTCTCACTATCCGGGGGCCGCTCGTATTGGGTCAGGCCGACGGCCGAAGGTACCGAAACTAATCAGTCCGCCGGCAGGCTCCGCCATTCGGCGTACCGCCGATTCCAATATAACCCGAAGCTCGGAAACCCTTACCTTGTGAATCGGTAATATACCCCCAGCGGAAGGCTTCGGCCGCCGCAGTCCGTAAAGTATAGTTCTCCGGACTGCCCGGCGGGATCGTACCCGCATCGGCGCCGAAAAATGTCATCTACCGTACTGCGGGCAAGAAGGGAGGACAGCCCCATCGAGTAGAGATTAATCACGAAGAAGGAATTTTCACTGTGCAGAAGGCCGGCACAATATCCGAGCAGTTCGGTAATGTTCTCCTCGAGCACCCACTTCTCCCCGTCGGGGCCGCGACCGTAGGCCGGGGGGTCGAGGATAATACCGTTGTAGCGGTTCCCGCGTCTTATCTCGCGGGCGGCGAACTTCAGGGCATCGTCCACTATCCAGCGGATGCCGCCGATATTCGAAGATGCCGCATTTTCCCGTGCCCAGCCCACCACCTGTTTTACCGAGTCGACGTGCGTTACCGACGCTCCGGCGGCCGCCGCCGCGAGGGTAGCTCCGCCCGTATAGGCAAACAGATTCAGAACGGAGGGTTTTTCCGCCTCCGGGGGCATATTTCGGATGGCGTTATAGATGAAATTCCAGTTCTCGGCCTGTTCGGGGAATATACCCACATGCTTAAAGGCGGTGAAGCCGAGGCGCATCGTCATAGACATCCCCTTATATGAGTAATGGATGTTCCACTGCGGGGCCGTTCCGGTTTTCAGTTCCCAGCCGCCGCGTTCGTCGGCTACGGTAGGGCGGTATTCTTCCCGGCCCCTGCGGCCCTTTACCTGTGTTCCGCCTTCGGGTCGGTTCGTGCGCCTGAAAACGGCATCGGCCCTCTCGAGCCACTCGGACTCCGGAAGGCTCTTTTCCCAAAGAGCCTGCGGCTCGGGACGCACTGTTACGATATTTGCGAATCGTTCGAGTTTCTCGAACCTTCCGCTGTCGAGCAGCTCGTAGTCCGCAAATTCCGGGGTGAGCAGTATCGGATTTTCCATATCTTGTTTATTATTTTCCCCGGCATTTGGTAAGGGTCATAAGACACGCCCTGCAGTCGAAGCCGAGCCGGTAGCGGAACCCGCCCGAGTGCAGGTATAGCTCTCCGGCGGTTTTGTTCTCTTTATCTTTCAGGCAGTGTCCCGTCTCCCGCCGGAGGCAGTAGGGGGTGGTCATAACCACCTGTCCCTCGAGCGAATCCCGAAGGTCGAACGGGAAGGCTATCGTTTCCACACCATGCATCGTCCAGAACTTCCGGGCCAGCGAATTGGTTACGTTGGCGTCGCCGCCAAGTTCCCGGGACGGATATGGAAACGAGTCGTCGCGGAGAGCGGCGGCGAGTTCCTCTTTCTTTTTCTGCTCGAATGCTTGCAACCTTCGGGCCGCGAGTTTTTCGAGGACTTCGCGCCGCAGGGCGTTTACAACTGAGACGGGAACGAACGGTAAAGGATCCGTATCGTCGGCCGGGGTTACCGAAGCGACGTTAAAGAGGGTGCCGCCCGATTTGGCGAGGTGGGCCTCGAGCGTAACTTTCATCCTTGCGGCGTCTCGGGCCGGCTGCCAGTTGCCGTGCGCCGCGGCCGCGGCACGGCAGCCCGACCGGTCGCCGGCCGTTACTTCGATTTTCCCGGCCCGTGCAGAATATAACATATCCACGGGGATCGTTCTATCGGGTTCGGAGTTTTCGAGAGCCTTGTGGAACCGGTGGTCATAATTCCGGTAAATTTTAGTCCCGGGTCGGGGCACATCCGGCTTATCGGGATAAATGGCCCCGCCGTCGACTTTGTTGACATTGGTGCCCGCCAGGGTGCTTTCGGCCATGTAACAGATCCCGTCGCCGGCCTCGATTCCGTGAAGGGTGTTATCGAGTATAAAGCAGCCTTTGCCTGCTTTAATTACCGTTCCCACCGGCTGTCCGAGGGATTTGGGTGTGTCGAAAGATGCGCTTCCGGCCCGGGCTCCGTCGACCGTCCAATCGGTAAAGCCCCTGGAGAAACTCTTTGCGGGGGCTGGTGTGAACCCGATGCGGGCCGTCCCGTCCGAACTGCGGGCAAAGCCACACCGCCCGGCTATCTCCTCCTCCAGCCTTCCGCTTTAAAAGGCCGTTATGTTTTTGAGATATTCGTTATCCTTCAACCGGCCCTCGACCTTGAAAGAGGTGACCCCGGCATCGATCAGCC
>JAJBVJ010000135.1 GCA_020859875.1 Rikenellaceae bacterium | reverse complement strand
CCCGATATCGGTACCACCCGAAACGATCACTTTGAGCTCGTCCGCCCTTTCATAAGCCTCGTCCAGCGGAGGCTGCTGCTTTTTCGGTGAAAGGCAAATCCAGTCGAATAGACCCGTAAAGGGATGCGATCCCGAGGTTTCGAGGAAGATCTCCAATCCCTGTTCCCTGAGCCTTCCCGTGAGGTAATCCAGCGGATAAAGCAGCGGTTCGCCGCCCGTAATGACGATCGCCCCGGCGGGAAAGGAACATGCCCTTTCTACTATCGCGTCCACCTCCACCGGGGGAAACATACCTGGATTCCATGTCATCTTCGCATCGCACCAGCGGCATCCCACATCACACCCGCCCAGGCGGATAAAATAGGCGGGTTTTCCCGTATGGAATCCCTCCCCCTGAATAGTATAGAAGTCTTCTACCAGCGGAAGTTTGCGCCCCTTGTCCAGTACCCCCTCCGGGATTCGCCCCATTATCATCTTCTCCGCCATATCGTCACCCGCACGGGCCTTCCTACTGCTTTATTTTGTAAATATCCTTCAGATTACGGCCCAGCTGATCGTAATCGAGACCGAACCCGACGATAAAGTCGTTGGGAATGGAGATGGCCGAATATTTGATCGGCACCTCTTTTTTATAGGCCGCGGGCTTAAAGAGCAGGGTCGCCACTTCGACGCTCGCCGGCTCGTGCCCCACCAGGGAGCGCATCAGGTGGTCGATGCTCTCGCCCGTATCCACGATGTCCTCAACTACGATAATATGGCGGCCGGCAACGTTGTCCTGGAGCCCGATCAATTCGGAAACCTTCCCGGTAGACTTGGTACCGCTGTAAGAGACCAGCTTTACGAACGACATCTCGCAGGCAAATTCTATCTCCTTCATTAGTTCCGCCATGAACATAAACGAGCCGTTGAGCACCCCTAAAAACAGCGGAGTTTCCTTTCCCCTGTAATCCTCGTTGATCCGGGCGGCCAGCTCTACAATAGCCCGATGTATTTGCTGGTATGGTATTGCAAGCCCGAAGGTCTTATCCTTGAGTGTAACGCACTTTTCCATAGGTTGAAATTTCGAATTCGGGGAAGCGGGTTAAAAATACCGGGACAGGGCTCCCTATTTCCGGCCACAGTATTAACTTTGCAAAGATATGTTAAAATCGTATATTTAACGATCAGTCGACTTCACTAAATCTTTAACACATGAAACCGAGGGTAAGCATCATAATGGGCAGCACATCCGATCTCGAGATAATGGAGCAGGCGGCGAAGCTGCTCGCCGAAATGGAAATACCGTATGAGATCAATGCTCTTTCGGCCCACCGAGTGCCGGAAATGGTCGCCGATTTCGCCCGCGGAGCCCATACCAGGGGCATCGAGGTAATCATCGCAGGGGCTGGCGGGGCGGCCCATCTGCCGGGTGTCATAGCGGCTTTTACACCTCTTCCCGTCATCGGGGTACCCATCAAGTCTTCCAACTCTATCGATGGCTGGGACAGCGTCCTTTCGATACTCCAGATGCCGGCCGGTATACCGGTGGCAACCGTGGCCCTCGATGGGGCACGAAATGCCGGGATTTTGGCCGCCCAGATAATTTCTACCGGCGATGGGGCGATCCGCGAAAAGGTAATTCGTTTCAAAAAAGAGCTCGCAGCCAAGATCGACGGAGCCAACAGAGAGCTTGCAAATATCGAAATGCCGTTCAAAGTAAACTGAGTATTGGAGCTGTATCTCGCCGGATGGCCCCCGGGCTAAAATGGGAAGGCAAGATCCGGCCGGGGATATCGAAAAATGCCACGACTTTAATGATCGTTTTTTTATTTTGTATCGCTGCCGCCCACGGAAAGACACCCGACAAAAACCCACACCCGCTGTCGGCTATAAAATTCATCGATGTGGAAAAATATATCCGCTCGGACGACTACGCTGCGATTTTCACCGGTGGCAAGTGGCAGGATGCAAAGGGTATTTGGTATCATATAATATCATCGTCGGGTATCCACAGATACATAGAGCTGGAATTTACGGGTAAAAGTAAGTTTATCCACAAAAGCGGTATCCGACTCACTCTAATGGAAAAAGATGAAAATGAGAACAGCCGAACGGGCGCCTGCCTGTTCGATCCGGGAAGCGCCTTTTTAATCCTCACCGGGAAAAATACGGAAGAAAAATACCATGTGGATTATTTTACCGCAACGGATATTGAAAATTTAATTTGGGAAGAAATATTAGTCCTTACCGCAACGGATGAACCTGGTATGGGAGAACCCTCCTCCTATACCTTCCTCCGGTAAAAACACTTTTATGCACCGTATTTGCTTTATCGGATGATAATGCAGCAAGATATATTGATAGCGTTCCTGCTTACCCTCTTCGCCGGTCTCGCCACGGGGATAGGGAGCGCCATTGCCTTTTTCGCGAAACATACCAATAAGAAATTCCTCTCCTTCTCGCTCGGCCTTTCGGCAGGAGTGATGGTCTATGTCTCGTTCATGGAATTGCTTTACCATGCCCGCCACCAGATCGAGCTGATAAAAGGTGATAAATTGGGCGATACGATCACGGCCCTCGCCTTCTTCTGCGGGATCGCCGTAGCGGCAATGATTGACAAGCTCGTTCCGTCGGTCGAGAATCCGCACGAAATAAGGAGTGTCGAGGAACTTCACAGCGATACCCGTAAAGAAAAGAAACTCGCCCGGATGGGTCTCATAACGGCTATCGCCCTTGCCGTTCATAATTTTCCCGAAGGGATAGCCACTTTTATATCCGCCGTCCAGGAGCCCAAACTCGGAATAGCCATCGCCGTGGCTATCGCCATCCACAACATTCCCGAAGGGATCGCCGTTTCGGTTCCTATATATTACGCTACAAAGAGCCGGCGCAAGGCATTTTGGTATTCGTTTCTCTCGGGGCTTGCCGAACCGATCGGCGCAATAGTCGCCTATCTTATCCTGATGCCGTTCCTCTCCCCGATGCTGCTCTACTGCACCTTCGCCGCAGTGGCCGGGATAATGATCTACATCTCGTTCGACGAGCTCCTGCCCGCGGCCCATGAATACGGTGAATACCATATAGCCATCTACGGGTTGATCGCAGGCATGGCCATTATGGCAGCGAGCCTTATATTGCTGTTGTGATCGCGGGACGGTCTAAACAGAGGCTTTTATCACGGCCCATATCCGGTTGCGGAGCTGCGAATCCACCAGGCCGTTATTCAGGCGTGTGGGATGGACGCGGTTACTTAAAAAAACCATGAAAATGTCCCTTTTCGGATCTATCCAGATCATTGTTCCGGTATAACCCGTAGGGCCGAATCCGCCGTGGAGAGACGAGC
>JAJBVJ010000209.1 GCA_020859875.1 Rikenellaceae bacterium | reverse complement strand
ACCATCTGGACGGCATCGTCTTTACCGACCGCCTCTCTTCCATCCGCAAAACCCTTATTCGCGGAAAGCTAAATTCGATGGGTAAAGGAAAATTTTCCGCAAGATATAAGACCCGGCAGGTCAAATAACGCTCCGATCCCCGACCCGTCCACTGCTGTTTAAAGGCTTTCCCCGGCGATCAGCGCATCGAGGCTCTCACCCAGCATCGGATGGTTTTCCTTCATATATTCGTATAGCTCCTTCCTTGTGGAGATCCTGCCTTCGGTGCGTTTCTGGATGCGCTCCATAAATTGGTCATCGAAGAACGGTTCGTATACGGTACTTCCGCTGAACTGTTCGACGGGTTTAAAGAACAGGATACCGTCTATCTGATCTTGCAACAGCTCTTCTCTGGTATAGGGCGACCCCGTGAATTTATTTTCGCCTCTTTCAAGGGTTTGGGACGAGGTATGGAAAAATTCCGCCACGGTCACCCTCGAGAAGGGCCCGCCGATATCGAATGCCACAGGTTTATTACCGTTCATCCTGAAAGCCTCATCTACCGAGCCGTCCAGCACTCTCTTCCATCGGTAAGAATCGTCCGTTGCGATATAGCCGCCGCTGCCCATCAGCCCGCCCCATAGCTTTATCGAAAAGACGAGCGAAGGGTAGAGGGTCTTGAGCAACAGGCCGGCCGAGTGCTGGTTCCAGTAGAAATCCCGGTCGCATATATACATACCAGTGCGCCGTGCACTGGTATGTCCCAGTCCGGCGAAAAAGATGATTCGTTTGCCCTGGAACATATGGCGCTGGATGATCTCCATCTGGGAGAAATCGCGGGTTGTGGTATAAACGAAAGATTCCTTATCCGTGTAGGGTATAACATAGGGAGGGTCGAGCAGGACGATACGTATTTGTCTTTCGGGATTGGCCCGGTTGGCCTCCCAGACCGCTTTGAATATCTCGACACTCTCGAGGTATGGCCACCCGTAGGTGTCGGCGGCATTTTGAAGGATATGTATTGCGAGCTCTTCGCGGTACTCCGGGGAACTTACGAACTCGTCTGCAATGGCCTGGTCGGCGGCATTGCCAGCTTCGAGTGCCAGTATATCTAAAAGCGCGGTGGTATCGCGGGCCAGGGCCGAGATCAGGCTGCAAAGATATTGCTGATGGTCTTTTATCCAGTGGTCTTCCCCGAGGGAGACTACGTAGTGGTCCCTCAATTTTTCCTTTATATATTCCACCGGATCAAGGCCGTTCTCGGTGATGTATCCATAGAACGGATTGGATTGGCTGCCCTTGCTGTAAATTGAAGGGGATGAAGTCATCCCGAAAAAAAGCGCTAAGAAGAACGCTTTCACGACGATAATGTTCTTCATAGTATGTTGTGGTTATGATTCAATCTCTACTCCCGTACCGTGTCGTCAATTATGGGTTTTAGGATGGAGGCCATCATCCGGTACCCCTCGCGGGTAAGATGCACCTGGTCGGTATGTAAACCTTCCTTGAGACCTCCCCGCTCGTCTTTCATCGCGGAATGCAGGTCGACGTATGTGCATCCGGCCCTTTCGGCATAGGAGCGGATCATTTCGTTGAGGGCTGCGATTTTCTGCGCGGGCCGGCGGCCCGGGCTCCAGCCGTATTCAACCGCCGGAAGAACCGAGCAAAGGATAACTTTTATCCCGTTATATCGGGCCAGTTCGGCCATCGAAACTATATTCCGGAGAATGTCATCGAGGGATATTTCCCCCATATTTCCCGCTATATCGTTGGTGCCGGCGAGTATTACGCCCGATTTGGGTTGGAGTTCTATGACGTCGGGACGGAACCGGGCCAGCATCTGGGAGGTCACCTGTCCCCCGATACCACGGTTGATATATCCGTTATCGGACAGGAACTCACTCATCGATTGGTTCCATCCTTCGGTGATCGAATTGCCCATAAAGACGGCATCTGCGCCGTGGGCGGCCGTTTTATTAGCATCGGCATATCGGCCGAAATTCGCCCAGTCCTCCTGGGCAGAAGAAGCGACGATCGAGAGACACGCGATCGAGATCGAAATTAATGTTTTCTTCATGATATGTTCGGGTTATACATAAATCAAATATCTATCTCCACACCGAGAGCTTTTTCGAGTTCCCGGGCTATTTCTTCGGCCGTTATATCCCCGTTTCCCACCGACATATAGGCAATCCGACCCCCTTTGTCGATGACGCAAATCCGCGGGATGGTTTCCCGGGCGAACCGGTAATACACCTCTCCGTCGAAGTCGAGATAATAGGGCATAGTAAATCCGGTCTCCTGCCAGTAGCGGGCTACCGCATCCTCGGTTTCGTCGTAGACTCCCTGTCGCGATAGCGCCGCAAAGGCAAATAGGTTCCCGCTGTCGGAGGCCCCCCATATCTGCTCCGCCGCCGGCAGGGCCCGGTGGCAAGTGGAACAATAGGATGCGAAAAACAGGAGCAGTCCGCCCCGACCGTTATACTCGGAAGAGGAAAATGTCCCGTAGGGACCGTCCACGGTAAAAGAGGGAATAGCGTCCCCGGTCTTGAGTCTGCTGCTGTCCGCTTCGTTGACACAAGAGACGGCCAGGGTGGCCGCAAGGCAACATACTGTAAATAGCGCTATGGTTCTTTGCATTGCCGTTATAATTTATGTGAAGCGGGAGGTAGCCAATTTCAGGCCGAAAATTAATTAAAAACGGGTTAAAATATTATTTTCCTGCCGCAAAATGGGCCCCGAAACATATAATTCCGATATTTTATGCTATTTTAGCACCATCTAAAGTTAACTGCTAAATCGAACTTCAATGACTATACCTATGTTCGTACTTCCGCTGGGAATGATCGGATATCCCCAATTGATCGTTATAGTTGCCATTATTTTGCTATTGTTCGGCGGTAAGAAGATACCCGAACTTATGCGCGGCATGGGCCGCGGGGTCAAGGAATTCAAAGACGCCGTAGGCAAGGACTACAGCCAGGAGGATGCGGCGGAAGAGACGGAATCGGCAAAAGCCGCCCCGGCCAAACGTACCGCCGCCAAGAAAACACCGTCGAAAAAAGCAGTATCGGAATAATCGGTAGAAGCATCTTTTAGTTAAAACGGGCGCCAGCGGATGGGAACTGTCAGGGACACCTCTTCTTCGGGCGAGATGACTTTTTTCGAGCATCTCGATGCCCTGCGCCCCCATCTGGTACGATCCGCCGTGGCCATTTTCGTATTTATGATCGGAGCATTTCTGGCCAAGGACTTCATCATCGACAAATTGCATATGGGCCCGCAGTCGGACGGATTCCCGCTAAACTGGCTCTTCGATATCCTTGCCGATAAATGGAACATGGATTCCCTC
>JAJBVJ010000247.1 GCA_020859875.1 Rikenellaceae bacterium | reverse complement strand
CCAGTGGGTAAGCCGGCAAGAGATTTTCTTCCATCCACCGGTTTGCGGCTACGGGTGTTAGTTTCCAGCCGCTGCTGCAGGTGGCTACGAATTCCACGAGAGAGAGCCCCTTACCGGCCATCGAGTTTTCGAAAGCGGTTTTGACGGCTTTTTTTGCCTTGCGGACATTCGCCGGCGAATTTACCGCCTGGCGCGTTACGTAGCATACCCCGTCGAGCATGGCGACCATATCGCCGATCTTATATGGATAACCGTGCAGCTTTACGTCCCGCCCCTGCGGAGAGGTGGCTGTAACCATTCCCGGCAGTGTCGTCGGGGACATCTGCCCCCCGGTCATGCCGTATATAGCATTGTTTACATAAATGACCGTAATGTTCTCTCCGCGGTTGCAGGCATGGATCGTTTCGCCCGTGCCGATGGCCGCCAGGTCTCCGTCGCCCTGATAGGTGAAAACCATTTTGTCCGGATAAACTCTTTTAATGCCGGTTGCTACGGCACATGCGCGGCCGTGAGCCGACTCCGCCCAGTCTATATCGAGGTAATTGTATGCCAAAACCGAACACCCGACGGGGGAGACGCCGATGCACTTCTCTTCCAGCCCGAGTTCAATTATTACATCGGCAATAACCTTATGTATGGCTCCGTGGCTGCATCCGGGACAGTAGTGCATGACATTGTCGGTGACCAGCTTGTTTTTACTGTGGACTACCTGTTCATTGATATTGCATTCCATGACCTACGCCTTTCTTTCGATTAACATTTTCTGGAGAGCCTGGTAAACCTCCCCGGGGGTGGGAATCATCCCTCCGTACCGGCCGAAAAATTCGACGGGAGTTTGGCATCGGACTGCGAGGCGCACATCTTCTACCATCTGCCCGGTGCTCATTTCGACCGTAAGGATGCCTTTCACCCGAGCCGCCAACTCACATATCTTATCCGTCGGGAAAGGGTAGAGGGTGACGGGTCGCAAAATACCCACCCTGTGGCCCTCCTGGCGAGCCATCTCCACAGCCTTGGCCGATATTCTCGCCGAAGACCCGTATGCGACTATTATATACTGGGCATCTTCGCAGGCAATCTCTTCGAAACGCACCTCTTCCCGTTCTGCCTGCCTGTATTTGGCCTGAAGGATATTATTGACCCCTTCCTGAATGTGGGGGTCGAGTTGAACACTCGTTACTATATTGCGCTCGCGACACTTGCGCCCTGTGATGGCCCAGGTACCGTACTTCTCGATTATTTCCTGATCGCTCATCCGGTTTACCGCCGGGGATAGGACGACCTTTTCCATCATCTGGCCTATGACCCCGTCGGAAAGGATCATCACCGGATTTCTGTATTTGAACGCAAGTTCGAACGCGAGGAAGACGTGGTCATACATCTCTTGCACGGAATTGGGAGCGAGCACGAGCATTTTAAAATCGCCGTGGCCGCCCGCCTTGACCGCCTGGAAATAGTCGCTCTGGGAAGGCTGTATGGTTCCCAGCCCCGGGCCGCCCCTCTGAACATTGAGCACCACACAGGGCAGCTGTGCACCGGCCATATAACTCAGACCTTCACCCATCAGGCTGATCCCGGGGCTTGAAGAGGATGTCATAACCTTCTTGCCGCATGCAGCAGCGCCGTACACCATATTGATGGAGGCCAACTCACTTTCCGCCTGCAGGACTACCATACCGGTAGTCTGCCAGGGAGCCATTTCCATCAATGTCTCGATGACCTCGGTCTGCGGAGTTATGGGATATCCGAAGTAAGCGTCACACCCGGCCCTTACCGCCGCTTCGGCGATCACTTCGTTTCCCTTCATCAATCTCACTTCCGACTTATTCATAGCGCATCTTTTTTCCTGATTTCCCGGAAAACCGTGATACAGCTGTCCGGGCAGACAAGCCCGCAGCTTGCACAACCCGTACAATTTTCCGGCCGTGCCATAAATGAAAAATGGTAGCCCTTGCCGTTGACTTCACGGGCCATGGCAAGGACTTCGAAGGGGCAAGCGGCCGTGCATACGGCGCATCCCTTGCATCTTTCGGTGTCCACCACGATTCTTCCCTTTATAGCGGCCATATATAACTGTTTAGTTTAGTCATTTACTAATTGCCGAAGGTTACGATTTGTTAACCTTTCGGCGCTCTTTTGCTACAAATATAACATTATTTGGCTGTGGAACTAATAATTTACACAAAAAATTTTACGACATCCAAAAACCGAGACCGACCCTACGAGACTAAAATATTACACGGTACGGATTTTGATAACCAAAAATAAACTTAACTCATGAACAGAACGATCCTGGCCATAGTGGTGGGCTTTCTGGCTATATCGTGCGGACAAAATCCGAAAAAAATAGCCGATACGAACGCTGCCGTGTCGACAGACCATACTTCCCGAAAAGATGCCGCCGAATATACCGGTACCTATATAGGAACCGTTCCCTGTGCCGACTGCGACGGTATAGAGGTGAATTTGAGAATAAAGACCGACGGGGAGTATAAGTTGAAAACCCGCCATATCGCCGGTAAAGAGGGTGTGGACGATATACACAGCGAGTACGACGGCAAATATATCTGGGATGGGGCAGGGAGAACTCTCACCCTTGAAAATATCTCCGCACGGCCGAACAAATACCTTTACAGCGACGGAACCTTAATCCAGCTCGACATAAACGGCAACCGTATAAAGGGGCCGCTGGCGGACAGGTACATATTAAAGAAACAACCGTAAGAGACCAATTTTTTCTTATCTAATTATATTTATATCCGTGAACACCCGGCCAATATTGGCCGGGTGTTTATTTTTAGTATCTTAAATTACCTGCTTTTTGAAGGACAGCCGTTCTGGTGGTCGTCGATAAATCCCGTTGCCTGAAGGAACGAGTAACAGATGGTGGTGCCGAAAAATTTAAATCCCCTTTTTTTCATATCCTTACTGATCGCATCCGAGATTTCATTGCGGCATGGGCCCGTCCAGCAGTCGGGTATATCGTTAACTACTGGGACAGGTACGTTAAAATAAGAGAGAATATAACTGCGAAAACTGCCAAAATCCTTTTGTATCTGAAGGAATAACTTTGCATTGTTAACCGCGCTGTTAATTTTCAAACGGTTACGAACAATTCCAGGATCGTTCATTAATCTTTGGATGTCCTCTTCCGTAAAAGAGGCGACCGCCACGGGATCGAATCCACGAAATGCCTTGCGGTAGGCCTCACGTTTGCGAAGGATGGTTATCCAGCTCAGACCGGCCTGGGCTCCCTCGAGAATAAGGAATTCGAAAAGCACTCTCTCGTCCGTAACCGGTTTTCCCCACTCGTTATCGTGGTAATCCGTGTACAATGGAT
>JAJBVJ010000157.1 GCA_020859875.1 Rikenellaceae bacterium | reverse complement strand
TCCCGTATTCTTCGGCATGAAGCAACTCTATAAAATCGCCGTCCTTCTCGAAAACCAGCACATCGAGGGTCTCTATCTCGTCCTCGTGCTTTATATCTATTATCTGGTTCCCGTAGGCTACCGGCATTTTGAGCCCGACAAGTACGTTCGTATTTTCCGACAAACCGCCGATATCTTCCCGTATGCAGGCCATAGAACCCCAAGCCGCCACAAATATAACGGCCGAAATCCTGAGCATCGAATATATATATCTTTTTAAATAACTCATCTTATTCAATTCTAACCGTTAACCGAATCCGGGGTCAACGTCCGTTATTTTGAAGGGCGGTATTTCGATCGTAACGAGGGTATTTCCCCAGGATATCTCTATATCCAATACCAGGTCGTCGCCGTCGTATACCCGATCTATATTATATAATTGCAATACCGACTCCATGGCCACTGTGCGGACATAACTGCCCTCTGCCGATTCTCCGGAGATCACGATATTTACATTGTTGTCGAAATCGAAGTGGGGGATATAGAAGGTGGCGAAACAATAGTTTGTCCCCTCTATCGTCACTTCTTGTGTCGTCTGGACGAAAATTGCATTTTCGGGGCCTCTGCCGAGGCTGAAATCGTAGTACTCGCTCAGATGGTCTATCGAGACCGTCGGCAGGTCGTAGTCGGGATCGTCCACTCCCGGGAAATTCTTGAGGTACACGTTCACAGTCCTGTGGGCACTCATAAAGGCCATCGTATCCTCCTTGACGGTACTCGGGGGTACCGTTATTTTGTAGGCGTCGTCCCCTCCCGTAGTAACCGTACCGTCGGGAAGAACGATCCTCTTGTCCGGTGCGTAATGGAGCGGGTCGGCCGAAGCCGGGTTGTAATGGTAGATGTAGGAACCGCCGAGCGATCCGCTGCCCGGAGTTTCCCCCCGGTCGGATCGATTGTTGGCCCAGCAGACGAAATAATATTCGCCCGGTTCGACATCGAGCTGCACTCCCCTGAATTGGTCGAGTCTGGTGCGGTCGAGCGTAACCCATCCGTAATAATTGAGCGCCTGGTCGAACATTATAACGTCGACCATTTCGATACGGTCGTCGAAGATATCCTCATCCAGAAGGTTGAAATATTCGAAACGGACAATAAGGTTGGCTTCCTCCGGATCGGGGCAGTCGCTGTCGTCGTCCTTGACACAGCCGGTCAGGACGTAGGCGAAAAGCACCGCAAGAAGGAGCAATATATTTGTCCTCATAATAATCTTTTTTGCTGCCCACGGGCGGAACGGGCCGGCCTGTGGCAGATAAATATTAAATCGTATTCGACCGTATATTCGCCGGCCGTCGTAATGTGGTAGTCGGAAGATGGTTAATTACCGGAGAATACCCCGAGCGGTATTCTCCGGTAAAACCTAAATGTCATTAGTCGAACTTGGGATCGACTGGAACTACCTTCCACGGGAGGAGTTCGATCTCTACGAGTATATCGAGTTTGTCGTTCGGTTCGGGAGTGTTGCCCAGGTCGTCGGCGGTGAAATATACGTTGGCCATTTTGCAGACTTTACCGCCTTCGATATTAACGGGATTGTCCGTATTGCGGTGCACGTAGCTCGTAACGGTAAGCCATGCTTCGCCGGGCTGAGCCGCAGTCTGCGGATTGGGACGCAGAGAATTGTCGATCTCAACGCCTGTCAGGTGGAATACGATGTGCGGATCGGCATGGTTTGCAAATACGTTGTATGCCCATGTCTTGCTGGGTTCCACGCTTATAAATGAGCCACCTCCGGCAGATACTGCATCCTGTCCGATAAGGTCGTAAAGATACTCTTCCCATGCAGTATCGTACTGACCGCCCTGAGTTGTAGGCAGGTAGCTCGGTATGTCCTGGAGGTAATTCACGATCGTGCTTCCGGTGGTTCCCGAGTTCACACCAACTTCGAAATAGTAGTTGTTGATATAAATACCTTCGAGTTTAAAGCTGGTAATCACGCCGCTTCCTGCCAGGGTAGCCGCTTCGTTGTTGGCCTGTATCTTGTCGATCTCGAGGCGGGCGATGATCGGAGCCACCTGGAAGCTTGCTTTACCGTCGTACTGTTCGCCCGTAGTGTGAGTTCCGGGAGTGAAGTCGATGGCACCCGAACCGTAGAGGGTTGCGTTCTTCACGCCGAAATCGTCGTCCGTCTGGCTCAGAATGTCGATAAGTTTAGATTCGATATCCGACATCTTGGAAGACTGGTCGATTTCCAGATCGTTACCGTTAGAGTCCTTTGCAGGAACGTTACCGAATACCCATACGGTGGTGGCGTTCTGGTGTACGCTTTCGATCACTTTCCCTGCTTTGAGCTGATCTACGCTGACCGTACCGGCGATCGTGTTGTTGGTGATCCTCACATACCTGAGGATATTGGGGTCTGCTTCGCTGTCGGTAAAGAAAAGATAACCTTCCGAGAATTCGACTGCGGTATTGTCCGATACCGGATCGGTGTCGGCACGGGTACCCAGCTGGGACACCTGAATGTACACATCGCTGGGGCCAGTCCTTTTTACGCCTCCCTCATCTTTCGAGCAAGAGGTCAGCCCAAACGCAAGGGCAGCAGCAGCCAAAAATAAGTGTTTGATCTTCATGATAATAAAATTAGTTAATTGGGATAAATTGATAATTGTTTGGTTGATTTGGTTGACATATTATTATTGGCCGGAGCCCGGGGCGTCCGGCAAAAATTCATGTGACGTACAATAGGTCTGGAATTACGGTTTGCGCCGCAAAACTACAATGACTCGAACCTTTCTTGTGATTTTGAAATATCGATCCCGTCGGATTGCCGGGCTTAACTGTTGCTACAGGGTGAAATAACAGTATAGGATTATTTTCCATACTCGAATCGGGTAGTTTTATAATATCGTTTATTCTATAATCTTAGACCGTCGCGGTATCTTCCGGCCTGCTACCACGATCCGAAAATCCCGGATCGTGCCATTTATTCCGACCTATTCCGCCAATACTTTCCACTCGGGAAACCATATTTGCGGCATAAGCCAACCTTCGAAGCAAAAGTAGCCTAAAGCGAGACAAACAATTTGTCGCTATAAACCATAATTTTGACGATTTAAACTTTTTTAGATTATTCCCCCTATTTGCGTCCGGATTTGCGAAGATTCCCGGGCGATTGACCGAGCTCGCGGGTGCAGAAGCGGGTAAAGACATGTATGGAATTGAATCCATATTTCTCGCTTATCTCCTTCAGGGGCATATCGGTATAGAGCAGATCCCGTCTGACCATTTCGGCTTTGTAGCGGGTGATTATTTCAGACGGGGATTCACCCATGATCTTAACGAATTTAGACCGGAACCCGGTAGGGCTCATATTGGCCTTTGCGGCCATTTCACTGACCGATCCCACCTTCCGCACGGTCGAGAAAACGAAATTCTTGAATGCCAGTTCGGTGCCGAGCAGCGGGGAGAATAACCCCGCAAGGTCGTTCACGGGGTAGCACTCCCTTAATATGTAAAGAAGTTCCGAGATCTTCCCTTCATGGTATCGTGCCGACGAGAACCCTTTTTTAAGAAAATGGATAAACCCGTCGAGGAAGATACCCAGGTCTTCATTTACCGGAAGCTGTCCGATACTTTCGTCGCCTTTGAAAAATGCGAGGTTGGCCAGTTTCAGCCTCTCATAGAGCTGCCGCTCGGAGCGCAGTCTGCAAACGAGCACCGTGCTCTCCTCCAGGGCCGTAAGGGAAACAAATGTCCCCGGCATAATCAGGCTGAAATTATCCCTCTCCAGCTGTGTCCCCTCTCCGTCAAGGTCGACCACCGAAACAGTTCCCCGGCAAACGAATACCAGTTGGGGTTCCGTCGGCTTCCTGCCGTAAATCCCTTCCGGACGCATCTCCAGCAGGAAAGCAAGCGGGTTTTCGAAGCCTGCGGATTGAGGGGCCTTAACCCCGAATTCTTTATTATACGACCTTTCTGACATGGGAACGGACTGCGGGCACTCCGCAAAGCTACGAAAAATCCTGCCACCGGCGGTAAGGCGGTCAAAGATGATATGGTGCACATCCGATAATCGGAACCATATATTCGATATAACAGCGGGGGTCGATAATTTATTTTGGATGTGGCGCCCCTTTTATCTACATTTAACCACAACCTGTCCAACTCCGATATGAAAAACATTTTACTTACCTTCCTTGCCTGCGGCTGCTTGAGCACCGCTTCCACCCGGCCGACATACCTTCCCGATTGGCAGTCCATAGACAGCCGTCCGGTTCCCGCCTGGTTCGAAGATGCCAAATTCGGAATTTTCATCCACTGGGGCCTCTATTCCGTGCCTGCCTGGGCTCCTGTCGGGATGTATTCGGAATGGTACTGGTGGTATAAAGACCACCAAAAGATGAATGAATTTATCGACTTTCACAACCTGCATTACGGGGGGAAAACCGCATATCAGGATTTTGTGGAGGGGTTTACAGCCGAGCTGTTCGATCCGGCACAATGGGCGGAAATGTTTGCGGATGCCGGGGCACGGTATGTAGTTCTGACATCCAAGCACCACGACGGGTTCGCCCTGTGGCCCAGCGCCCAGGCGTGGAACTGGAACAGCGTAGACCTATCACCCCACCGCGATATTTGCGGTGAGCTGACCGCCGCCGTCCGTGAAAAAGGTTTGAAAATGGGCTTCTATTATTCGCTCTACGAGTGGTTCAACCCCGATTACCTGAACGATATGGAGCGGTTCGTCGATTACCATATGACCCCTCAACTGAAAGATCTCATAGTTCGTTATGAGCCGGACATCGTTTGGCCGGACGGGGAATGGGAGCATCCCAGCTCTACGTGGAAAAGCACGGAATTTCTGGCCTGGTTATATAACGAATCGCCCGTGGCCGGGACCGTAGCGGTAAACGACCGGTGGGGCAAAGAGACGCGCGGCGTTCACGGTGGCTATTACACAACGGAGTACGACCACCTCCCCCCGACACACGCCGGTAATTTCGCCCACCCTTGGGAAGAGTGCCGTGGGATCGGAGGATCGTTCGGTTTCAACCGCAACGAGAACCTCGAAGATTATAACAGCGGCGCGGCACTGATCCGTATGCTGATCGATAAAACGGCACGGGGAGGCTGTCTTCTGTTGAACGTAGGCCCCACAGCGGACGGACGAATACCCGTGGTAATGCAGCAAAGGCTGGCCGAAACAGGCCGTTGGCTGAATGTAAACGGCCAGGCCATATACGGAACACGCAAATGGGACAAGGCACCCGCAATAGATGAAAAGACCACCGTATTCCATACGGTAAAGGATGGTAATTTATATGTTATCTGCACCCGTTGGCCGGATGAGGAGATAGTAGTAAACGGAATATCTGGCTGGCCGCAAGTGGAGATGCTGGGTACGGACGCCGTGGTCGAATCCCGGCAAACCGCCAACGGTATTTCCATCTCGCCCCCTACGATTTCACCTGGAAATTTACCGTGCGACCACGCCTGGGTCTTTAAAATATCGGGGGCCGAAATCTAAATTTACGGTTACCGCAATTTCCGAAATTAAAAAGCCGGGCGAAATTCGCCCGGCCGTAAATATATCGGAACCGAATATTACCAATCCTTCTTTTCCGTAAATTTATCGGATGACCCGTTGTCGAACCGATCGGAATTTTCTTCTTGCATACGGCCTCCCTCCCTGTTACGTTCAAAGGAGTTGTCTAACTTGTTCTCCATGCCGTCTCGATGTCCGTCGGTTTTTTCTTTCGCCCATTCAGAAACCTTCTGGGCACCGTCTTGTGTTTTCTCCTTGGTTTCTTCCCAGTCCTTTTTGAGGTCGTTTTTAAATCCTTGATTTTCCATAGTATCGGTGTTTTATTGAATAATATACAAACAGAGACTCAATCCCCATGCCGTTATCGAACCGGCCCGAAATAACGGCCGTATTAAATAAAATAAGGCCGGAACCATCCCAGGTTCCGGCCTTATTCGTTATTAATCGGGTGGCTATCTTCCCGTATTGTAAATTTCGATATTGTTTATGACCGGACAGGCGAGGGCCTCCTCGATATTGATCCTTACCATGCTGCCGGCAACGGCCGGAAAATGGAGCAGCCGCTTGTAGCCGATCGTGGTCGTCGTCCCCGCGTCGAGCCTCTGCCAGATGCCGTCGGGATCGAGATAGTCTACACTGAATCTTACCACCCTTTGACCCAGCGGGATATACTCCTGCAGGAGGATATTGTCAAACACCGTATTACCCTCCAGCGGTATTTCGATCGAGGCCTGCAGCGTATCGTCGTCGACGGTCCAGTAGGTATCGTAGTTGCCGTCGGTTACCCTCTCGGGGGAGAACCGGGGAGAACCGCCCCGTACGGTTTGGGATCGAGCGCGGGCACCGGCGGCAAGGTTCTCGGCGAACATGCGGTCGAGCTCGGCGCGGAATTCCATCAGGCGGACGGAGTCGTTTTTGTGGATGCGTCCCGTGCGGTCGGGGGGAACGTTCAGAAGAAGGTTCGTATTCCGCCCCACGGAAGTATAATAGATGTCCACCAGCTTATCGAGCGATTTGACATATTTGTCGGTACCGGGACTGTAAAACCAGCCGGGCCGGATCGATATACCCGACTCGCCCGGAACCCAGTCGGTACCGTTCATCTCCCCGTGGCTCATGGCCGTAACGTCCTGGAAATTGCATGCGTTCCGACCGGCCGTATTTAACGTGGCCCAGTTGGTCTCGCCTGCGATGGCATCCTCGTTCCCGATCCAGCGACACCCGGGCCCGGCATTGCTGAAGATGATCGCGTCGGGCTGTACTTTGGAGAAGAAGAGTTCCCAGTTATAGAAATCGTTGCTCACTCCCGCCCCGTGGGCTCCGTCGAACCACTGCTCGAATATCTCACCGTAGCTGCCGTTGTGGAGCTCACCGAGGGTGCTGGCAAATACCTGGTTGTATTGGGGGGTTCCGTAGGTCGGGTGGTTCTGATCCCACGGGGAGAGGTAGATACCGAATTTGAGGCCGGTGGCCGCACAGGCATCGGCCAGCTCCCTCACCACATCTCCCTTACCGTCGCGCCACTTGCTCTCCCGCACCGTGTGGGTGCTGTACTGGCTGGGCCACAGGCAGAAGCCGTCGTGGTGTTTGGCCGTGAGGATGATCCCGGTCATTCCAGCTTTCTTTGCCGTCTCGGCCCACTGCATACAGTCAAGGTCGGTAGGGTTAAATATGTTCGGGTCTTCCGCACCGTTGCCCCACTCCCTGTCGGTGAAGGTATTGGGGCCGAAGTGGGCGAACATATAATACTCCATTTTATGCCAATCCATCTGCTGCCAAGAGGGCACCGCGCCGTAAGGCGCCGGGGCTTCTACTCCGTCGTCGAAATCCTCTTCAACGGTAGTGGTGGCCGACCCGGCGGGCCTTTTGTCGGAGCATGAATTGGGGCCGCACGAGCAAACCAGGGCGGCGCATGCCGCAAATACCGCTATTTTTTTCATATCGGTTTTAATCTTTAAGGTCGGTAAGAACCGGAACGGTTACCGTCCGCATCGACGTATTTATGTTGTCGTTAAGCTGTTCGAATACCACTATCGTATTTTCGCCCTCGCGCAGCCACACTCCCGGGAGGTAAAGCGTTTGCTGGGGCCCTATCTCCCAATAGCGGCCCAGGTTATGTCCGTTGACGAAAACTATTCCTTTGCCCCACGGAGCCATATCGAGAAAAGTATCGCCTGTTGTGTCCAGATGGAACGTGCCGAAATAAAAGGCGGGACTTCCCTGAAGGCCGGACATTTTCGAGCCGGCATAGAGGTATCGCTTGCCGAGAGAACCCGCCTGGGGCATTTCATCGAGCGGCAGGCCGTACATTTCCCAGCCGCCGGTGATTTCGTTGCCCTCGATCACCACGGGCGAGATTATCCCTTTGGTATTGAAATTTATCTGCGGGCCGTAGTTGATCCGTCCCATATTCTCGACCAGGATATCGAGCGTGGAGTTGAACGGGATGTCGATCTGCATCGAATACTCCCTGTCGCGGCGGTTCAAAACGCCCTTCTTCTCGCCGTTCACGTAGACGATCGCATAATCCCTCAGTCCGTCGATTTCGAGGGTGCCCCGGATCGGCTGGTTGAACTTGCGCGAGTAGAGAACGTAGCCGTAGCCCTGCTCCAGCTCTTCGAAGGTCATGGGGCTGTCGGCATATACCGGTTTTCCCGCTTTGAGGGCCGACAGTACGTCCGCGGCGCAGGTGAGTTCTATCTGCGGGATTTCTATCACGGGGATAGCTGCCGGCACTGCCGGGAGCGGGTGCGGGGTGTAGCGCTGTATTACATTGCGCAGCGAATCGTATTTGGGCGTAGACCATCCCGCCTCGCTGATGGGAGCGTCGTAGTCGTAGCTGGTGAGGTCGGGCTGGATATCGTTGCGATTGTCGTAGTTGGCGCCGCTGGTGAAGGCGAAGTTCGTCCCTCCGTGCACCATATAGTAATTAAAAGAGACATTCTCACGCAGGTATTCGTCCGTCTTGCGGGCTATGCGGGAGGCATCGATATCGGGATGGGGCTCGCCCCAGTGGGCCAGCCACCCGGTGTAGAATTCGGCCACCATATAGGGGCCCTTGCCGTGGTGGTACTGGTCGACCTTCGCCCGCAGGTTCTCCACGTTGTCCTCACCGTTGGCCGTGGGCAGCACCCCTTCGATGGAGCCACCCTCGAAGAGCCACGTCCCGTCCGAAGTGAATTTCGGGGCGTCGAACCCCGCATCGAGAAGCTGGCGGTAGATGGTGCGGTTGAAACGGCGGTGCTCCTCCAGCGGGATATCCTCACGCTGGGCGGCATAGGAGCCGAACTCGTTTTCGACCTGCACCATTATTATCGGCCCCCCCTTGGTTACCTGCAGATCGCCGACCTCCCGGTAGAGCCTTTCCAAATACCTTCGGGTCGCCTCGAGAAACGGGGCGTTGTCGCGGCGAAGGTCGATGCCGTCGATATTCTGGAGCCACCAGGGGTAGCCCCCGAACTCCCACTCCCCGCAGGCATAGGGCCCCGGGCGCAGGATCACGTTAAGGCCCACCTCCCCGGCGGTCTCTATATACCCCCGAAGGTCTTTATCACCTTCGAAATCCCATACTCCGGGCGCGGTTTCATGGTAATTCCAGAAAACATAGGTAGCCACGGTATTGAGCCCGAGCGCCTTCAGCATTTCGAGCCTGTGGCGCCAGTACTGGTGCGGGATGCGGCTGTAATGCATCTCGCCCGAGAGGATCATGGTCTTCTGTCCGTCCAGCCAGAACTCGCCGTCGCGTATCTCGAAAGATTTTTCTTCAGCCGCATTCGTAAACCCGATCCCCGCCCCGAGGGACAGGGAGAGGGCGAAAATTATGTTTACAAGTTTTCTATTCATAATTACAAATATAAAAAACATTGCGCTAAAAAGCGGCGCTACTCGGCATATTCCACCCAGAGTCCGAGCGCCTCGTCGAGTTTTGTGCCGTTTACAACCGGATATATCCTATATTGGCGACGGCCTTCGAATTTCCCTCCCATCGTATAGGTGAGATCCATCTGCCGCCTTTCCAGTGGGGCCAGCGGTTCCGGCCGGTCGAATATAAGGTTCCCGTCCCCGCCCTCGATCTCGAAGGAGAGGGTCATCGGCTGTTCGGAGTCGTTGGCATAGCGCATAAGGATGGCCTTCTGTTCCCCCTCTTTCATGGGGCCGTAGGCGAGCACCTTGAGGCTCATCCATAATCCCGCCCCATATTCGTAGGGGTGGTCTTCCTCCACCGGATGCAAAAATTCCTTCACGAAGCCCCTGATCCGGAGGGTGTCGATCCCCACGTTGTGGTGGATGTAAATCTCCTTCTCGAAATCGCCGGGCCTGTACCACGGGTCGTACCCGACCGTCACGGTGCCGGATTCCCCCGGCGCGACGTAGGTCTTGGTGTAGTCGGATGTGATACAGCCGCACTCGGAATTGACCCGGGTGATAAAGAACGGCCCTTCGGTGTTGTTGGTAAAATCGAAGGTATGGTAGACCACACCCCCGTTCTCCTCGATCGTGCCGAAATCGTAAACTTTCTCCTCGAAGTATCCCTTTTCCTTCCCGCCGGAGCATCCCATGAGAAACAAAAGTGAAAAAACCGGCAAAATAACTAGCCTGAACATATCTGAAACTCCATTTATTTAATGATCTTTTCCCGGGAAGGCGTCACACAAACCCGCCCCTGGGCCCTGCGCCGGATCGTTTAAAAAAGGGGCGGTCCCTAACCAAAACCGCCCCTGCCCGATCCTCGCGGATCAAAATTAACCTAATTTTACAAAACTACCTTTACCAACAGAGGTATTCGGTATCTGTGAACCACTGAATATACGAACTCTTATCTAGATTGTAAACCATTCCTCCACCGGTCACGTCACGTGCCGTATCGCTCCAGTCCATATCGAAACCGTTTCCTGTGGAATCGTAGAATATATGTCCAGAAGCTTCATCGAATTTCCAGTAAGCTTCCAAACCTGAAGTTTCGGGATCAACACTACACTTATATTCCTGCATTTCCGTAACAGTAAGTGATTTACTCCAGATACGTACGTTCGCGATGGCTCCGTCCATATTATTATCCACATTTTCGGTCGACCAAACGGCCCCAATATCGAAACGATTGAATCCGAACGTGCTCGTATCGAGGGCCGTACCTGTGGCGGCAAGTTCCCCGTCGATATAGATGCGAATGGTGGAACCGTCGAAGACCGCACTCATATAATACCACCTGCCGGTTTCGAAGGTCATGGTTGTAGTTACTTCCGACCGGTAAGGGGAACCTCTACCATGCCTCCACCTAAGCCGGGAGTTTTGAAAATCGAATATATTGGAATAACTTTCTCCGGCATCCGTGATATTCATTATACGGGGATTATTACTGAAAGAGTTGATGTAGAAAGCACACTCGATGGTATATTGCGTGAGTGAAATACTATTTGTGAAAATATACCCGCTATTGAATTCGGGATCACTTGTATCAAGGAAAATTTTGGTCTCCGGATCGAGATTCTGTTTATAATTCACCACCATGTAATATGTGGAAGCATCGGGATCGGCCGTGATATAATTGGAGGAAGAGCCCACTATGGATATGGGGGCGAGATAAATTCCGTCAGACAAAGTTCCCTGAATCTGTATGGACAATGGGAAGTAGTAAGTGTTAATCCTCTTGTCCGCGATTACCACATCCATCGGTTCGAACACCGATGAGGGCAGTGCTTCGTAAGAGGTGCCCATCGCGGCATTGAATGCCGACACCTTACTTTCGTCGATACCGAATGTTACCGTCTGGTCTCCCGTTACCGGGTAGGTGAGTTCGAGGCTTATTGCCGGCGACTGGCCGATTTCGTCTCCGAGAATCTTAACCGACGAATAGGGATAAGGGTCGCTTAAACCGTAGATAGACACGGTTTTCGGTGTAGTATTATCCGGCGTATATCCTTTTGGGTTATCGTCGTCGTCCGAACAGGCCAAAATTAAGTTCAAACCGAGGGCAAGTATGAATGCCGTCCGGAAACTTCTCAATATGTTTATTCTGTTATTTTTCATATTCGACATTTTTAAAGCCTAATTACAAGTATTCAGTGCATCCATAACTGTCCACCTGACATTACCGCTCAAATCAAAATTTTCTATCGACCGTGATCCATCCCCGTCCGGATCGTACCATACATCGGACCAATCCATATCGTATCCGTTCCCCGTCTCATCGTGGAAAATATATCCGGAACCTTCGTTAAGCCTCCAGTAAGCGAACAGGCCTCTCGATTCGGGATCGACGGCACAGTTACCGAATCCTATTTCACGAGCACCTAAAGCCCTGTCCCAGGCCCTGATTTCGCAAATACGGCCGTTTACCCGCTGAGTATAGCGATATCCGTAATATGACATGCCAAGTTCTATCATCTGAAATGCGATGCCGAGGTCACCGTCGGTGGAATTCTGAATCTCTCCGTCCAAATACATCCTGTAAAATGAACCGTCATAGGTCAGCGATATAAGATGCCATGTATTCTCTTCCAGAAGTTTATTCGAAGAGATAGAGCCTCCGGGACTTACCCACTGAAGCTGGTTGTTCTCCTGGCCGCTCTCTCCGAGACGAATCATGTTTACATCCTCATCTTTGGAAGAAAAATTGGCGATACGTCTGATCCTTTGATCGCTAAAACTTTCCACCAGCACTTTAATTTCGAAAGTAAAATTGGAAAGGTTTACCATTTTCGAATCATCGAAGAAATACATTGCATACATGCTGTTCGACTGACTCGTATTATTCATGTTCAAAGAATTGAATTCTATAGTCTTGGTCAGCCTTATAAATACAGTCCTCGAGCTTTCCAACACCGAATATCCACCGCCGGTTGCGGAAGTGATGGTGATAGGAACCACATAGGTAGGTCCTTCGATAAGTTGTGCATCGCTGATTATATTAAGTTCCGCTGCACTGGAAAGGGCCTTTCCCGGCTCTATAACGACTTCAGAATTCAGCAATTCGATATCTCCCTGGGGATAAGGATAGAAATTGGTTTCGTACTCCTCGTTGTATTCATCCACCTTGCTGTTATCTATTGCCAGCTTTATCCGAACCTCTTCCGATGTTTTGGAAGTGGCAGAAACAGTGATGTAATATCCGGAATCGATAACATCGTCTATTGCTACCGATATCAGCGGATCTGATTCGGTGCCGGTCATTAGCAAAACGTCGTATCCGTAATCGTATTCGTCGTTGCATGCCGTAAAGGTCATTGAAAATACTGCCGCCAGGATAATTGCCAGGGCAGAATTTATTTTGGTTTTCATAATCGACATATTATTGAAATTGTCTTTTTTCTACGGTTCTATTCGTAGAAACTGTTGAATTCGTCTTCCGGTTGATTGGCGATAGCAATAGCTCTTCTTGTCCAACCATACGGGCCTGCATCCCCGAAATAGTCGCGATCTATATAAAATGCCCCGTATCCGGCAGCACCCCGTCGGCGCGCCCATCGGGTCTGCCCTTCCATAGATGTCATTCTACCGCCGTAAGAGCTTTCCGTATTCCCGAATTCATCGGTATACTCTTCGCCACCTGTTGCCGCATTTTCGCCGAAATTTTCAGTGACAATATACATTTCAATAGGGCACCCGGCGCTTTGGAAATCAGCATCTAACTGTGCATCGGAACCATTATCCCCCTGCGGGCCGTATGCCTGTCGGATGAAGTAATTAGCATATTCAATTGTTCCGGCAGGAGGATTATCCCTGAAAAAGTCTATTATAAGAAGTTTGTCGGGATAGATTCCTTGCGGCCCGAAATATTGAGCGATATACTGGACAAATTTTACCATATTATTCCCTGTCAGGAACCTGCCGTCAGAGTTATCGGGTTCATAATCGAGGTCAAGTCCGTCGAGATCATTATCCAGCACCTGGTCAACCAAATACTGTGCAAAGACCCGTATTCCCTCATCCGTCCTATTCTGCGTAAGATCGTATTCGGTACCATCACGAAGGGTGATGGTACGGTTGAATCGGACAATCGTCGGGGCTACAAACAATGTTCCCTTCTTTTCCCTCACATATTTCCAGTCTGCATAAGCGGTGGGAGCATACGATTCACTTTCCGGATCATTACTGGGTATACCCATCCAAAGCGAAATTATATCCATACTATCCGGCAGACCGATGATCCTCTCACCGTACGATGCGGGATCTTTATAACCCGAAACTCCTTCTACCGGAGCATACGCAGCATACCACGCAAAACACAACAGATGGTCTTTCTTTTCTTTCCACTCCCTGAGGGCTGCGTAATACGAATCGCTTTTTTCATAAGCGCCGATCAGTGTCACTGCTTCCGGATCCGTGTCACACCCGGCGACCAGGAACAACGACAGGACGGCGGCGGCTATGCTATATATTTTCTTAGTCATGGTAATTGAAGTTTAAATGTTTAGTTCCTTGTATCCCACCAAAGCGGCGTGGCTCCGGTGTCGGGCCCTCCGAGATAGCTCGATACGGCTGCCGTTACCTTTTCGAGGTTGGTATCGTACTCGTCCCTCGGATAGGGGATGCGGCGTATCTGCAAATCGTCGGTTATGCCGTCGTTGCTGCGATTAGTTTGCGGAGGGTACAGATAAGGCATGCCGGTGCGGCGGTACTCGGCCCAACCCTCTACTCCGTCGGGATAGATAGCTATCCATTTTTGCAGCGCTATCCTTGCCAGCTCCATACCGTCGTTGGCCCAGGCTACTGTTATATTATCGAAATCCACCGGTGTAGGTAAGCCCGAAGTACCCAGCCCGGTAATCCCCTGGCTGTTACCCGAGTTATCCACGAATCCGGTCCAATCCGGGTTGGCACTTGGAGAAACAGAACTTGCTATATAACTATCAACTCCTGTCGTAACACCATTCTCATTGAACGACATACGTATTCCCTCTTCGTAATAGGTCTCTGCATTACCGGATATAAAGCCTCTTTGTGCAAGTTCGGCAAGCAGGAAATACGACTCTGCGGCAGTTACCCATACGATCTCCGTACTACCGGCATTAATGTTGAAATTCGAAATACGGTTGCCCTTATAAACTTCCCAGTTCGATTGGACTATCCCGAGCCTGACTCCGTAATAATCCGGAATCGGATTGTTATTTACAGTGGCTGTAGCTTGCGTGAAATAGGCCGACCGCCTGGGGTCTTCCAAGCCATTCATATAAGTTACCAGGGAAGCTCCCGGACGTATGTCTCCACTGTTGAAAGTATATGCTATCACGTATACGGGATGTGTATAATTTATCTGATCGTGCTTCAGTGAAGCTCGCTCAGAGGTGTTCGCTATCAACCCATGGCTATTGGCCATTACTGCGCTTATCTGCTCCTGGGCCATGGTCGGGTTTACATATGATATCCTAACGGCCAACCTCAGGCGGAGCGTATTGGCTAGTTTGATCCACTTATCCACATCCCCGGAATAAACCATATCGAACCTTTCCAGAAGTTTATCCTCGGGGTTTGAAAGTTGTAGCGATGTAAGGGTCTCGATAGCCTCGTCGAGTTCTGCAAAGAAAGTCCGGTACACATCTTCCAGGCTTTCGTAATCGTTATCCACACTTCCGGCGACAAATCCGGAGTAAGGAATCGGCCCATATGTATCGGCGACACGGTGCATTCCCAGCACCTTAATAATGGTCGCCAGCGCCAGTTCATTGGGCAGGTCATTTTTCTGGTGTTCTTCGACAATTTTCGACCAGGGCTGCATAATATTGAGATACGCCCGGATAAACAGCAATCGACACCAATCTTCATTAAGATTGTATGTTCCGTTATGGTTACCGTTATTGTTATCGAGGGTGGGCGACATGAAGCCCGAATAGATATCGTTGGTAAGATTCTGGGCGATCTGGTAATCGCTGTCGATGTTATCGCCGTCGGCGAACATTACGACATTTCGCTGCATCTGACGGATCCGGGCACCTACCCTCAAACCGTCGGTATCCATCATATCGTCGGTCGCCTCATGCTGATTGGTATTGTAATCCTCAAACTTGGTGGTACATGAGGATACCGTAAGCGCTACCAGTACCGTAACCAGAACGGGTAGTATTTTTTTCGAATATATATTCGTAATCATAAGTCAATAGTTAACACGGTTAGAAAGTAAGTCTCACGGAGAAACCCAGGTTACGGGTACTCGGCATCATAAAGTAGTCGATCCCCTGGAAATAGGTGCTCGTACTCGCTGTAAGTTCGGGATCGAAGGGAGCCTTATTATATAAAAAGAACAGGTTTCTTCCGACGAATGAAACATTGAGGTTCTTAATGGCATCCCCCGTCCATTTACTGATTTGCGGGAAGCTGTATCCGAGTGTCAATTCGGCAAGTCTCACATTGGTAGCTTTATATACATACATCGCACCGACACCGCCCGAGGCACCGCCGCCGACCGTTTGATAATAATACTTTGCTTCGACGCGCTTACCGTTTACCAGGGCACCGCCTTCATCACGAGCTGTGGCCGTATCCTTCGAAACACCGAAGGCATCCAATACCGCCTGTGTATTCGATACCACCACGCCGCCGACTCTTGCCGAGAATTGGAATCCGAGATTGACTCCTTTATAGGCGAGATTATTACCCCAGGCAAGATTGTATTTCGGATCGCTGTTGCCTGCATATATCCAGTTGTTGGACTCCACCTGTATTTGTTGTGTTATGGGGTCTACATAAATGGCGCCGTGTTCGTCGGTCTTGAGCGTATTGACATAAATATCGCCCATCGATCCGCCCTCTACCAGCCTCATCTTATACATGCTCGTGCCGCCCATATCCAGCTCGAGAAGCGATACGATTTCGCCGGTTTCGGGATTTGTCCAGCCGCGCAGAAGTTCTTTGATCTTATTCCGGTTTATGGAATAATTGAGGTAGCTATTCCAACGGAAATCTCCCCATTTCTTATCATATCGCAGCGATGCCTCTATACCCTTATTGTCCACCTTTCCGGCATTTACCCATACACTCGTATAACCCGAAGTAGAAGAAAGGGCGGGGTTGAAATATTGGTTGTAAGTACTGGAAGTGTAAAATGTTACGTCCGCGCTCAGAGAGTTTTCCAACATGGAGAGGTTGAAACCCGCCTCCCACGATTTGGTGCGCTCGGGTTCGAGGTTAAGGTTTTGCAGGAGCGTGGTGGTATTCGGCCCGTCGGTTCCGAGCGGATAAGTCTGTATGGTGAGGAATTTATCGGGCTCGTTACCTACCTCCGAGTAAGATACTCTAAGTTTAAGGAAGGAGAGTGTACTACTTCGTATATTGAAGATATCTGTAATCACACCCGAGAGACCCACAGAAGGATAGAAGAATGATTTGGTATTCGAACCGGCAAGCTGTGAGGCCCAGTCGTTGCGGGCAGTCACATCGAGGTAGACCATTCCCTTATATCCAAACTGTGCGCTAGCAAATATGGATTGCTTTTGAGTGTGATACCCCTCCTGACTGTACTCGGGTACATTTTCATTCAGGTTGGCAATGTTGGCGAGGGTAAAAAGGTTAGGTACCCAGTCGAGATTACCGCCGATAAAATCCCTGTCCCATTTTACATCTTCGATACTCGTTCCGACATTCGCCGTAACATTAAACATATCGTCGGCGAAATATCTGTCTATATTTACCAGGAAGTCGGCATACATCTGACGCGTATCTTCGTGAGCGAGCGAGTAATACCCGGTACTGGAGGCGAAAAGGTCGATCGTCGAGGCGTAGTTTTTCCTCTGGTATTTTTCGTTACTTTTATCGAGCTTGGCGCGTCCGGAAAGGTTCAGCCAGTCAAGAACCTGGTATTGAAGCTGCACACTTCCCATGTGCCGGGACTTATTGCCTTTGAAAATATTACGCTGCGTGATCCAGTAGGGGTTTTGAAGATTAAGCCCCGCATCCTCGAAGGGCCAGAACTGTGTCTTAAAATTCCTTGCCGCATTGTATCTTTCGAAAACCTGTATTTTCTCGAAATCGTCCCCGGGAGGGAAGAGGTAAACCGACAAAAGTGGATTATAATACTGTCCCTGTGCCGTCATATTTTTTTCCATGATATCCGAAAGCATATAGCTTACGTCCAGGGTCATCTTATTATCCAGGAATTTGGTGGTATTGCGAACGGTAAAATTATATCGTTTATACTCGTTATTATTAATAATACCGTCCGCATTCACGTTACCGACGGAGACAAAAGTCTGATTCCTGTCGGTACCGGCAGATAAACTGATTGCACTGGTAGTGTTTACTCCGGTCTGGAAAAAGTCCCTTGCCCGGTAACTGGACCGCTCGGTGAGCTTTTCTCCCCAACCGTCGAAACTGCCGGGTTCCATCTGCCCGTAAGTGGTTTGTAATTTCGGAAGGATAAGGGGGTTGGAAAAGGTAGTATTGTTCGAAACGTTGATAACCAGCCTGTCGGCAGTTCCTTTTTTGGTGGTTATCAGTACCACCCCGTTCGCTGCCGCGCTTCCGTATAGTGCCGCTGCCGACGGGCCGCTTAGCACCGAAATACTCTCTATATCCTCCTGGTTTATAGAGGCAATCCCGTCACCCGACTGTCCGGCGCCTTCATATAGGTCACTGGGTGAGTCATGGCGCAAATTGGGCATCGGAATCCCGTCCACCACATAGAGGGCATTGTTGTTACCGGAAATGGATTTGGTACCGCGCATTACAATACGGGTCGCTCCTCCGGTACCCGCGGAGGAGCTGTTGATGGTCGCACCCACGATCTTACCCGAGAGGCTGTTCAGCAGGTTCGGGTCGGCGACACCGGCAAGGGCGTCCGTGCCGATCTGCTGCACGTTGTACGAAAGGGATTTTTCCTCTTTCTTGATACCGAGCGCCGTCACTACCACCCCTTCGAGCGATACCGCATCTTCCCGCAGGGTCACCAGGATGTTGGTGCGGTTGCCCACGGTGGTGGTCTGCGATTCATAACCGAGGTATGTTATGAGCAGTACGTCGTCCGCCCGGGCCTGGATGGTAAAATTACCGCCTGCATCGGTGGAGGTTCCCGTGGTCGTACCCTGTATTATAACGGAGGCACCGATAGCCGGAATGCCATTTTCGTCGACCACCCGTCCGGTAATCCGGATGGGGCCGCCGGCGGGCGAACTTTGCTGCGGTGCCGCTTTGGAAAGCACGATATGGCGGTTAATAACCGTGTAGGAAAGGTTGCTCCCGGAAGCCAGGGCGTCGAGAACCTCCTTCACCGTACTGTTGTTCTGATTGAGCGAAAGCCTTACGGATGTGTCGATGTCCTCGTTGGAAAAGAGGAATAGGTAGCCCGTGTTGGTTTCGATCTGGTTGAGGATCGCCTCGAGGGGTTCATTCTCGGCAGTTACCGTAATCCTCTGATCCATAGTCTGTCCGTAGGCCGTCAAGGCAACCAGCGGAAGAACCAGTAAAAAAGTCCGGCGCATGAATTTGCCAAAATCCGGCCTTTTTAGGTTAGTGAAATTATTTTTCATACTTTTGTTAAAATGCTGAGATTAAACTTCTATCCGGGCCCTTGCGGGCCGGATAATGAGAGGGTGAAATTGAAGCATCTGCAAGAAAGGGAAATCGGGCAGGATTTTCCTTTCTTTTTCTTTTTTAAGGTCCAGTCTTAATCATAGAGTCAAGGTTTTAGGTTAATCATTATCTATTTTCGATCTAAGATGGTTACGGTGTCGTCTTTCAGGGTATATTTTATAGGCGCGGCGGTACTCAATATATCGAGTATCTCGCTTACGCTCTGGCCGCGGTAGAACGTACCGGTGAAACTTATATCCATATACTTCGAGGCGGACATATCGGCTTTTATCGCATACATGTTCTCGAGCTGGTGGATTATCGACCCCAGCCGTTCGTCACGGAAGAAGTAATAACCGTCTATCCACGATACGACCGACGAAGCGTTCACGCGCTTCAGGGTGCCCGTGCCGCTGGTATGGTTGTAGATATACTGCTGGTTGGGGGCAAGGGTGAAACTGCGGCCTATATCCTTGAAACGCAGTTTTACCGACCCCTCGAGAAGTGTCGTCACCACCACCGAATCCTGTGAATAGGCCGCCACGTTGAATTTCGTGCCCAGAACTTCTATATCCTGCCCGCCCGCCTGGACGATGAAAGGCTTTTCGGGATCGCCCGTCACCTCGAAATAGGCCTCCCCGTCGAGATGAACCCTGCGGTCGCGGCGGCCGAAACGCTCGTCGCAGCTGAAAGTGGTCAGCGAACCCACATATACTTTGGATTTGTCGGAGAGCTCGAACATTCCGGCCGAAATCCCGTTGCCGGTGACATACCGCACGATCGCAGGCGTCTTATTATCGAGACCCCTCTGGACGTAAACCGCCGAGAATATTCCGGCAATGGCTACGGCCGCATAGCCTGCCGCCCGCCGCAGTGTCCTGCCCAGGTTATGTTTGCGGCGCTTTGCAAGGGCTTTGTCCCAGCCTTTTAACGTATTATGGTGGAATTTGCCGGCGGAAAGATTGTCGTGGATAGCTTTTATCTCGAAGAATTCCCTTTCGTTAGCCGGATCTTCGTCCATCCAGGCGAGCAGGGTCTCCTTATCCCCGGCGGCGGCGGAACCGGCCAGGTATTTTACAAGCAGCTCGGGTATATGGTCGTTTCGAGTCTTCATTAATTTAAAGGCGGTAAGTCGTATATAACCTGAAACGGACGGAGGGCTTCGAATACTCACCCGAAACGCAGAAAAATTAAATAAAAAATAACGGTAACTTAAAGCAGTTTACGGAAATAATTGAGGGCCCGATAGATATGGTTCTCCACCGTGCGCTGGGAAAGCTCGAGTTCGCGGGAAATCTGCGCCACCTTTTTCCTTTTATATAGTACTCGGTAAAGACTTCCTTTCTCTTTTGGGGAAGTTTCTCGGACATGGCCATCACCCGGGCCATATGTTCCTCTGCGGGTGAGCCCTCGTCGAGTTCGGAAAAGAATTCGAGCTCTCTTTTCTGGAATATAAGCGTAAGGGAATCTTTCCGCCGGGTGCGGTATGCCGTCTTTCGGATATGGTCTATACACTCGTTGCGCACGATTATAAACAGCAGGGACTTGGTTTCGGCCTCACTGTTCAGGTACATATTACGGTTCAATAGCTTCACAAAAACATCCTGTACTATATCTTCCGCAGCGATCGAACCGACGAACTTCCTTGCGAAAAGAATAAGCCGGGGTGCAAACTTGATATATAGGTTTTGTACAGCGACGGTTTTTGCATCCGAGTTTTTTCCGAGCATAGATGTAAAACTTCGTCTGTCGGCAAACATAATCAAATATTCTCAAATAACAGCCAAAAGCGGGGCTTGTTCGAGGGCAACCCGACCGATTTCTTTACAATTTATGCCGTAACTTAAGATTATGATACAATTTTTAGACGGCTTGAGGGCTGTTTTATAGCCTATTTTATCCTATAAAGAGAAAAATTAAGGTCAATTATTGTTCTTTACAAGTTACGGGAAATTCCCGTATTTTATAATGGGAACGGGCAATACCCCGGATACAGAAAACGTTATAAAAAAAGATATCCGTCGGAAGCGGAATATTGCTATCTTGTGCTGAAATTTCAAATAACCCACCATGATCGAAAAACAATTCTACACCTTACTGCTCCTATTTTCGGTATTGCCGCTCCTGGGGAATGCCCAGTTCAGGGTAACCGAAAACGGGAACCCCGCCGCACGAATAGTTACCTCATCCGCACAGGGGGAAGAAGCCGCTGCAATTCTCAACCGCTTTATAGGGGAGATGGCCGGCTGCCGGTTGGCTGTTACGAAAGTCCTGCCCGCCGATGGCCGGATCAATGTGATAATATTAAAGGATGATCCCTCGATCCCCGAAGACGGCTTTCGGATCGTATCGGATGAACATACGCTAACGGTTACCGGAAAAGACAAGGGCGTAATATACGGGGTCGTTACCCTCCTGGAAGATTACCTGGGTATAAAATATTATGACGCCCATACCTATCTTCTCGAACCCACGGGTGATATTTCCCTGCCTGAGGGCCTTCTGGTGGAACAGGTTCCCGCCTTCCGCCACCGCCAGACCCAATACTACGGACTGCGCCACGATCCGCTCTACAAAACATGGCTGCGCCTCGAGGAACCCTCCGAGGTATTTGCAGCCAACTACTGGGTGCACACCTTCGACCGGTTGATGCCTTCGGACGTCTACGGTGAGGAGCATCCCGAATACTATTCGCTTATCAACGGACGGAGGCGCCCGGGAGCGGCAAGCCAGTGGTGCCTATCCAACCCCGAGGTGCTCGAAATAGCCGCTGCACGCATCGACTCCCTTTTCCGCGCCCACCCCGAGCGGCACATGATCTCCGTGAGCCAGAACGACGGCAACTTCACCTACTGCAAATGTCCGGAATGCGCCCGCGTCGACAGCATCGAAGGCTCGCCGGCCGGAAGCTACATCCACTTTATGAACAAACTGGCCGAAAGGTTCCCCGACAAACAAATTTCCACCCTGGCCTACCTTTTCACCATGGAGCCCCCCAAATATGTAAAGCCTCTACCGAATGTCAATATCATGCTTTGCAGCATCGACGCAAAGAGGGAGGTACCCCTCGGGGACAACGAGTCGGGCAAACAGTTCAAAGATGCACTGGAGGGATGGGCAGCCATAACCGACAATATTTTCGTTTGGGACTACGGGATCAATTTCGACAATTATATCGCCCCGTTTCCCAATTTCCACGTTATCCAACCGAATATACAGCTGTTCAAGGAGAACAATACCACCATGCACTTCTCGCAGGTGGCCGGCAGCAACGGCGGCGATTTCGCCGAGATGAGGGCATATCTTATAAGTAAACTCATGTGGGATCCCTACCTCGACCAAAAGACGGTCGTCGGAGAGTTCGCCGAACTCTATTACGGCGAGGCGGCGCCCTATATCCTCGACTACCTCGAGGATATTCATCGGCAGCTGCAGGCCTACCAAGTGCCGCTCTGGATATACGACTCGCCGGTTTCGCATAAGGACGGGATGCTCGGCCCGGAACACAGGGCGCGTTACAACGCGATTTTCGACCGCGCCGAGGCCGCCGTGGCCGCAGATTCGGTACGCCTCGACCGCGTCCGTAAGACCAGACTCCCAATTCTTTTTTCCGACCTTGAGATCATGAGGGCCGAAGGTAATTTCGACCCACAAGTGGCCGATTCCCTGCTTACGGTATTCGAAACCTACACCTCTAAATTCGGGGTGCCGACCATTAATGAACGCAGTAACTCCCCGGCGGACTACTGCCGGCTTTTCAGGGAACGCTATTTCCCCTCGAAGGTACCCAACCTCGCCGAGGGAGCCGGGGTTTACTGGCTCTGCGAACCGTCGGGTAGTTACGCCGATATGGCCCATGCCCTGACCGACGGGATATACGGCGGGACGACCTTCGTCGAAAGCTGGGTAGGCTGGGAAGGCAAACACGGCTCCTTTGTGGTCGACCTGGGCGAAGCCAAAGAATTTTCCAATATCCAGGTGGACTGCCTCCACCAGCTGGGCGCCTGGATACTTCTCCCCACAGGGGCGAATTTCTTAATTTCGGACGATAATGTCGATTTCTACCATCTGGGCCGCACCGACGTTCCGGAAGACCGCTCTCCGGAGGTGAAGTTCGTACCCGTTTCATTTACGAGTCCCGAGCCCGTCACGGCACGGTATGTAAGGGTAGACATAGAGGGCACAGAGGTTTGCCCCTCCTGGCATTACGGAGTGGGTTACCCCTCGTGGTTCTTTATCGACGAGGTCGTGGTAAACTGAGTTGAGCCACCGTTCGGATTTACAGATCGACAATTAAGAAGAGCTGACGGTAAAACGGGACGCTTTTTGCCGGGGATCGAAAGTTCGGGGTAAATTGCCTATATTAGTCCTTTAATTCACAACCTATGCAAAACCGACCGAATCCCTGTATGAACGGGGCCCTACTTCCCCCACGAAGGAAGACGCACCGGGTGCGGATCGGAAGCGTCGTTATCGGAGGGGACACCCTGGTAGCGGTACAGTCCATGACCAACGTATCCACAATGGACACCCGGGGTTGCGTCCGTCAGATCGAGGAGATACGTGCCGCGGGCGGGCGGATCGTACGCCTTACCGCGCAGGGAGTCCGGGAAGCGGAGAATCTGCGGTCCATCGCCCGGGAAGTACGCATACGGGGGATGGACGACGTCGCCCTTGTCGCCGATATTCATTTCCGCCCTGAGGCGGCCGTCATTGCCGCAAAATATGTGGACAAGGTGAGGATCAATCCGGGAAATTACCGCGACCCGGACAGGAGCCTCTTCCGGGAGCTGCTCGCCGTGTGCCGCCGGCGCGGGGTGGCCCTGCGCATCGGTGTCAACCACGGTTCGCTTTCGCCGCGGATAGTGGAGAAATGGGGCGATACCCCGCGCGGGATGGTGGAATCGGCCATGGAGTTTTTGGAAATTTGCCGCGGCGAGGGGTTCGACCAGGCAGTGGTATCGATGAAATCGAGCAACGTGCGCGTCATGGTCGAGGCCTACCGGGAGCTTGTAAAAGAGATGGATTCGCGGAGTATGACCTATCCCCTCCATCTCGGGGTTACCGAGGCGGGCGACGGGATGGACGGACGGGTGAAGTCGGCCGTTGGGATCGGTGTCCTCCTTGCCGAAGGGATCGGTGATACGATCAGGGTATCGCTCACCGAAGCCCCCCGGAACGAGATACCGGTGGGTTTGAAACTTGTCGACTACTTCGACCGGAACCGTTATCCGGGCATGGTTGCCGACGAGCCCATTCCGGAGATCGTCCGCCCGGAGGGATATTCCCGGCGCCTTACCGATCCTTACGGGAACGTCGGGGGAGGACAGGTGCCGGTGCTCTTCGACGAGTTCGACGGCAAGGCGCTCGATGCGGTGGAAAACGGGAACATAGAGATATTGACCGGGTGCGGGGATGTTCCGATGGGTTACATGTGGGGAAAAGCCGTGGCGGCGGTACCCGGAGACAGGGCTGTCATGCTGTCGAAAAATTACCGTGATAGCGATCCGGAATCATTCTATATAAAAGCGCCGGCCGATTTCGGGATGCCGCTGCTGGCCGGCTAGGCCGAGGCCGTGCGGATCGGGGTTCCCGGCGAACTAATGCCCCCGGAAGAGGTGAGGCGT
>JAJBVJ010000128.1 GCA_020859875.1 Rikenellaceae bacterium | reverse complement strand
CATTATACCTGCAATAAACAGCAGGCCGGTGACCTTGGCGAACCGGGGTAGCGTCTTGGTTTTAACAGCCTTTACCAGCTCGTTGATCCAGTAGGCGGCTATTATAAAGAGGAAATAGTAGGTTATCTGCGGATGGTTGGCCCATATTTCCATCGCCGCGAAGAGCGCGGTGAGGGCCGCTCCCAGCCACATATTTTTCCGGAAGCTGTAAGCCACCCCGCCGACCACGAGGGGGGCATAGGCCAGGGCGATCATCTTGGTGATATGGCCCGCGCCGATTATAAGAAAGAAATAGGTCGAAAGGCCGTAGGCCATCGCGGGTATTATGCCAATCCACGGGTTGACCCCGAAAAGTACGAGCATCACAAAAAATGCGGCCATGGCAAGGAAAATGAAGGCCGCCGGCCTGCCGAGAAACTCCACGGCCTTATTTATACCGCGCACCACCGGCGAATCGACATGCATGTTGATAAGCTCGGCGGGCATCCCACCGAACATCGCGCCCGTCCATTGGGGGTCTTCACCGTATTGCTCCCGGTGGTCGACGATCTCCCTGCTCATTCCCTCATACTGCGTCATATCGTGCATGCTGATCTCCCTGCCCGAATATTGCGGGAAGAAATAGAGGGCGGCGGTCAGTAGGAAAGCGGCGAAGGCGACGGGATATGCAAGCCACCTTTTTCGACAGCGGGGGCTCTCCGGCGCCGGGGTGCATGCCGCCTGTGCTTCGGCCGGTGTGACCGGCCGGCCGGATTTGTTTTTCTGTTTCAATTTCGCGGTGGTTTTATCCGTGCAAAGTAACTAAAAAATAGGCAAATTACCCCACTGTGGTTCCTATTTTGTACCCGCCCTGTGGCAAAGTCGGGGAAAAAAGAATAACTTTGCGCCCTGTTAATAATGATGCGAACCGCACGTTGGTAGAACCGTAAAACACCGGCAAAAGTAACCGCACAATGGCGACCCTCGAATACATAAAAGAGCCCGTTGCACAGGAGATACTCCGCTATGAGGAGTTTCTGCGCAGTTCCCTGCACAGCGACAATCCCCTTGCCGGTGCCATGCTCGATTATATTTTCGAGAACCGCGGGAAAGCCGTGCGTCCGATTCTGGCGCTTCTGTCCGCCTCGGTCTTCACCGGGGAACATCCCCTTCCCGAGCGGAGTCTACTGACCGCCATGCTGGTGGAGATGATGCATACGGCTTCTCTCGTACACGACGATGTTATCGACGAATCGGACCTGCGCCGCGGCAAACCCTCCGTGAAGGCCAAATGGCATTCCCGCCTTGCCGTGCTTATCGGAGACTATATACTTGCCAGGAGCTATGCGGTGGGGATGCACAGCGGCCATTACGACATAGTGCGGATTATGGTCGATGCCATGACCGGCATGTGCGACGGCGAACTGATCCAGAGCCGGCACAGCGGGAAGTTCGATATGACCCGCGAGGTTTACGATATGATCATCTACCGTAAAACGGCCTGCCTTATCGGGGCCAGCTCGGCCGGCGGGGCCATGTCGGTCGGTGCGGGGCAACGGGACGTTACAAAGATGCGTGAATATGGAGATGCTCTCGGGATGGCCTTTCAAATAAAGGACGATATGCTCGATTACCAGCCCTTCTCCACAACCGGCAAGACCCCCTGTTCCGACATCCGGGAACAAAAAATCAATCTGCCGCTGCTTCTTGTACTCGGGCAGGCCACCACTGCCGAGCGTAAACATATTCAGACTCTTATGGCCCGGGCCGATGAGCCGGAAGAGGCGGTAACCGAAATATGCTCTTTCGTTACCGATAACGGAGGTCTCGAACTGGCCGGCGCTGAGATGGCAATGCACATCGACAAGGCACAGAAGATAGTCCATACCCTGCCGCCCACCCGATACCGCGATTCTCTCGGGGCCCTGTGCGAATATATCGCATCGCGCAGCTATTGACACTTATCCTGCCGGCCTTCCAGCCCACCGATCCGGTTTTTTTGTAGTTGACTTCCCTGGCGCTTTTTCCCGGAGTTGCAGTGCCGAATGCCCCGGCGCAGTTCAGCCATGGTCCGATCCGGGGGTATAACCCCGCGCTTTCGGAGGATGTGGTTCCCCGTGCAGAAGTTCGGGGACGGAGCCACCCTCAGGGTTTGCGGATGGCGACGGTGCGGGCCGAGGGGTCGGAGGGATGGGGGGTGATAATTACCGAGAGGGTGTTTTCGGGCAGGAGCGTTTCGATCTTTTCGGGCCACTCGATAAGGCAGGGGTCTCCGCCGTAGAAATACTCCTCGTACCCGAGATCGAATGCCTCCCCGGGGGAATCGATGCGGTAAAAGTCGAAATGGTAGACGGGCCGCCCTTCCCGTGTGCTGTATGCATTCACTATCGCGAAAGTGGGGCTCGTTACGGTATCTTCAACTCCCAGCCGGCGGGCTATTTCACGGATGAGCGTGGTCTTTCCCGCCCCCATCGGGCCGTAAAAGGCGGCAACGGGATACTCTTCCAGCAGGGCGGCTACCGCAGCGGCCGGGCCGTGGAGCTCCTCGGGAGAAGATATTTCGAATATCCGGGTTTGAGGGATTGTCATCGATATAGTTGCTCTTGTGGGTGCAAAAATAGCAAAAAATCGGTGCGGGGATTTAATGAGAGATTTTTATAGGATGGAATTGACCTGCTGCGGGCCATCGCCTGCCGGGGGCCTGTTTCCGGTTAAGCCTTCGGCGAGGCCGAACCGACGAACGAAACGAGAGCAAAGCCAAACGACGCACGAAGCGGGATCAGAGCCAAACGACGCACGAAGCGGGAGCAGAGCCAAGCGTAGCTTGAGCTATGCCCCGCAAGAAGGAGTAAAAGGAACTTAAACGTAGGTTGAGCTCTGCCCCGCAAGAAGGAGTTAAAAGGGAACTTAACCGCAGCTTGAGCTATGCCCCGCAGCTGACACAGGAACTAACGAACGAGTGAGGGCAAAAGAGCTCTGCTCTGATTTGCGCGAACGACAAGGAAGATTTGACGCTGCGAGCCAGACCAGAGCGTGCTTTGCACAAGCTCTGGCGAGCCGCGAGGAAATGAGCTAAGCAAAGCCGAAGGTTAACCTGGAGAAGGAAGACCGAAGGTCAACCCGCCGTTTTTAGCCGGCGCGATTTAAGCCCCCTTCGGATCGAGGACTATGAACGGCACGATCATCTCCTCCATCGAAATGCCTCCATGCTGGAAGGTATTGCGGTAGTAGCGGATAAACTGGTTGGTATTGTGGGGATAGACGAAAAAGTCGCGGTTGTAGGCAAAGACGTAGGTGGAGGTGAGATTGCTCTGGGGAAGCTGTATCTCCTCGGGTTTGGTCACAACGTACATCTCTTTGGGGTTGTAATTTAGGTTGCGCCCCGTCTTATAT
>JAJBVJ010000039.1 GCA_020859875.1 Rikenellaceae bacterium | reverse complement strand
GCCGCGTTGGGTTTAACTTTAACGGACCCGCCCGGTCTCTTTTGCGCGGGGGGGGTTTTGTGGGTTGATGTGATTCCCTTCATGCTTACCCCCGCTGGAGGGGCAATCCCTTTTCATTTTTTCACAATCGATAACCATAAAGCCTGCAAAATTAAACTAACCCTAAAAACTAAACCTATGAATTTTGATTTCAAACCTTTCCGAAAGCTCCTGGAGCTCATCAGAATCTGTATGCAAGACCGAGGCTTACGCTCTGCGGCAACATCGTGGCATCGTCCTTCGCGGCATTGAGGGCGTCGATGAAGCCGATACGGTAGCCGGCATTTACAGCGATCCTGTTGCAGAATTCATAACCTACCATCACCCCGGCTCCGAAATCCCATCTCTGGTGGGTGTCGCTCGAATAGAGATTGCCGCCGGGATAGGTTTTGGCCGAGAAGCCGTAGCCCACATAGGGGCCTGCGCCTACATAGCCGCGTCCGCTTCCAAGCTGCATCTGGCCTACGACATAGACGGGTATTTCCATTCCATAGTATTCGTAAGAGGATTTCCCGGCGGTTTCGTCCTTGAATTTGGATGCTTTGAAGTGGAACATAACTTCGGGCTGGAGGGCAAAATGGCTGGTGACATCCCATTTCATAAATCCGCCCACCGATGCGCCTACCCTCATCGGGTTGTCGAGTCCGTCCAGATCGGAACGGATAAAATTGGACAGGTTGGCTTCGGCCTTTACACCGCCACTAAGTTGTTGTCCGTAAACACTCGTGCTTCCCATTGTAAACATTGCAGCGAGGGAGATAATTAATACTTTTTTCATAACTCTCTTTTTTAAGTCGATTTACTTTCGGTCGAAACTTTAAACCGTTCGCTTCGTCGTACGGAACAAAAGTATGGGGGCCCGGTGGGGTTTCGAGGAGAAAACCGACCGAAATGACAAAAAAAAGGGCTGAATCGATCGTCCGGTATGCCGAAATGTTGGGGGTTTAAACGGAGAAGCGGATCAGAAATATCCGGCCTCGTAGAGGAGAATAATCTGCTCGATGAGCCTATCTTCGCCGTCCTTGTCGTAGCCGTCCTTGAGATTGGCACCGAAAATGCGGGCGATGCCCTGCCAGAATACGGCACGGAACCCTCCGCGGAGTTCTTTGACCAGTTCGTAAGAGGTGTTGGAGGTCTCGCGGTCGATAAGTTTGATGAGGATCTTCCCCTGGGATAGAGTCATTTTGCGAAGGACGGGTTCATATTCCTCCTTGATCTCCTTTTCCATCCGTCTCATATATTCCCGCTGCTCTTTCGGGGTCGGGAAGGAGAGCATCTCCTCTTCCATCTGTTCGAGCCGCCTGCGGGCTTCTCGTGCGATGGGGTAGACGAGCTTTACGTTGCGGATCAGCTTTTCGTGGCGGCGGGCATCGATGGGTCGCTTGAATTTATAGACCGGCAGAAGGTCGATCACCTGGATGGTATCGCCTCCCTCGACCGACAGCCGGGCGATGTATTTCCCGTGACGGTCTTTTCGCTGGGCCAGGGCGGCGGACGGCAGCGCCAAAATAATGAGAATATAGAGCAGCGGTCTTTTCATAGGCTATGCTGTACGCGCAAAGATAAAAATCAATTGAATACCAGTCTACTCAAATGTTAAAAAATACCCCTGCTTTGCAGACCTTCGGCCTGCATGCGGCAAGTCGGCGGCCGGCAGGAAGAAATAATTAATGGCGGATAAAAACGACTTTAAAATTCTAACGGGGCGGATGATTTTTTATTACCGGCGGCGGGGCTGGATTCCGGTTTCGGGAAAAGTCTTAACTTTGGGTCTGTGAAATTCTCCGTAATTATTCCTGTCTATAACCGTCCTGACGAGCTCGATGAGCTTCTCGCAAGCCTCACCGCATCGGCCTGTACGGATATGGAGATAATTGTCGTGGAAGACGGTTCCGATAAGCCTTGCCAAGAGGTAGTCCGCAGGTACGGCGGAAAACTGAACGTCCACTATTTTTTTAAGGAGAATACAGGGCCGGGGCCGACCCGTAATTACGGGGCAGGGAAGGCCCGCGGGAAATACCTTGTTTTCTTCGATTCGGACTGCATCGTTCCGCCGGGTTATTTTACCGAGGTGGAAAGGGAGCTGGAGTGCTCGCCGTGCGATGGCTGGGGAGGTGCGGACAGGGCAGCCGGGTCGTTTACCCCGGTGCAGAAAGCCATCAATTATGCGATGACTTCCTTTCTCACCACGGGAGGGATCAGGGGCCGGACGCGAACCCACGCTCCGAGCCTCGATCGGTTTTACGCCCGGAGTTTCAATATGGGGATCGGCCGGGAAGCATTCGAAAAGGTAGGTGGGTTTTCATCCATGAGGGTGGGGGAAGATATAGACCTTTCCGCAAGGCTCTTTGCCGCCGGGTACCGAATAAGGCTTTTCCCGGGAGCGTGGGTTTACCATAAAAGGCGTACGGACTTCAGGCAGTTCGCCCGGCAGGTTTACCGTTTCGGCAGGGCGAGGGTGCGGCTTTCGCGCATTCACCCCGGCACGTTAAAACCTGTGCATATCCTGCCGTCGGTTTTCACGGCCGGTACTCTGTTTTGCATTATCTTTTGGTGGGCTTGCCCGTGGCTACTGCTTTTACCGGTGGTTTGGGCTGTGGTCATCTTTGCGGATGCGGCCATAAAGAATAGGAGCATTTATATAGGACTTCTCTCCATCCCCGCCTCTTTTATCCAGTTAGCAGGATATGGAACGGGGTTTATATCGGGCCTGTTCGATAAAAAATAGCTTAACTCCGGCTTTTATTTTTTGCCCGGGCATGCAGGTGAAAGCGATAAAATGCGTATGTTTGTTCCAACCAAAACTTTACGATCATGAAAATAAAATTACTATTGGCGCCGGTCGTTGCGCTATCGCTGCTCGTAGCTTCGTGCTGCGGCAATAATGCGGGTGCTAAAACCGACGGGGCAGAAGATACCGTTGCCGGGTCATCATGCTGCAGAGAAGAGGCTGCCGGTTGCTGTAAAAATTCAGAGAATATGGTGAAAATTATTACGGCTTATAAATTTATTAAGCCAGAGAAGGTAGACGAATTCATAGAATTCACAAAACCGATCATCGAAAAGTCGCGTGCCGAAGAGGGCTGTATCAGCTATACGCTGTATCAGGATCCCTCGGACAACACAAAATTCATCTTCTACGAAGAATGGAAAGACCAGGCGGCGATAGATTACCATTTCTCCACCGAACACTTCAAGCTGGCAGGCTCCCGTCCAGACTTCGAGGCCCGGTCGGGAGAGCTTGCGATCTACGATGCAAAGAGGGTGGAATAGGGGAATACGATTAATTTATACTACAAGAGATTACAAGGGCACCGAAGGTGCCCTTGTATATTT
>JAJBVJ010000092.1 GCA_020859875.1 Rikenellaceae bacterium | reverse complement strand
GTCGAAACCTAGTCCTGCACACGCGAGGTTCTCGGTACAAGATTTTACGTACAGGCGGAAAAAGAGAGGGGCGAATTTTCGACGTCGCTTTTCGAAGGCAGGCTCAAAGTGACGAACCTTCTCCCGGGCGGCGAGCAGATTATCATGGCTCCGCAGGAAAAGATATTCCTCTGGGGCGACAGGCTCGCCTACGAAGAAGCCGGAGACCAGAACGACGTCCTCTGGACAGAAGGCATATTGAGCCTCGAGGGGATCTCTTTCGAGAGACTTCTGCGTAAACTCGAAAAATACTACGACTACCGCATCGAGGTCGAGCGGAGCGAAATGCCCCGTATACGGATAGTGCGCGGGAAGATCAAACTCACCGACGGAATCGACCACGCCTTGAAGGTGCTCCAGATGGCCAGCGATTTCAACTATGAGAAACAGGAAGATAACCGCCTTATAATAATCAAATAGTTCACGAACCTTATTGACTAACCTAAAAAGCGAACATTTATGGTAAAAACTTCAACGTAAGGCACCTCCAAACAACTATTGTCTTTTATCCGCCACAGGAAAGAAGGCCTGCCGATAGTGCGAATATCGGACAGACCCAGGGATAATAGTGACCTCTCAGATCATTAATCTATTGATCCTTAATTCACAAATGTATGAATAAAACAAAAAACCAGCAAATCAATGGTTTGTTTAAGATCATTTTATGCTGTACCCTAAGCTTCACCTCTTTAAATTCTTTTTCCCAGGGCGGCAACATTACCTTAAAACTTAACAACGTTACCCTCGAGCAGGGAATAAACGAGATCGAGAAACAAACCTCCCTGCTCTTCGTAATTCTCGACAACCTCGACATCCATCAGCGCATCTCGCTGGATGTCACCGACAAAAACCTTGTCCAGACCCTCGACGAACTGGTCAGAAATACAGACCTCGCATACAAGCTCGAAGGATCGAACATAGTACTTTCCAAACGGCAGGTTTCCCAACCCTCGATTCTCACCGGCGTTATCCGTGACAGGAACGACCTTCCCGTAGTCGGGGCGACGGTGACCATTAAAGGTACCGCCGTGGGCACCAGCTCCGATGCCACCGGGGCTTTCACCCTCCAGCTTCCTCAGTCCTCCCCGGGAGCCGTCCTTCTGGTTAGCTTCATCGGTTACGAACCGCAGGAGATTACGGTCGGTTCGAGGACTCATTTTCAGATCACGCTGCGTGATTCGGCCATCGAATTCGACGACGTGGTGGTGACCGCGCTCGGCATCAAACGGTCGGAGAAAGCGCTCTCATACAACGTCCAGCAGATAAGCTCCGACGATATCGTGAGCAACAAGGACGCGAATTTCGTGAACTCGCTCAGCGGCAAAGTGGCCGGGGTCACTTTCAACGCCTCCTCGTCGGGTGTAGGGGGCGCCACCAAAGTGGTGATGCGCGGTACCAAGTCCATCCTTCAATCCTCCAATGCGCTATATGTTATAGACGGCGTTCCGATGTTCGCCCCCCAGAACGAGGGGAGCATGGAATTCGGTTCGCAGGGCACATCCGAACCCATCGCCGACATCAACCCCGAAGATATCGAATCCATTTCGGTGCTGAACGGCGCCGCGGCAGCGGCTCTTTACGGGTCGGATGCCGCCAACGGGGTGATCGTTATTACGACCAAAAGGGGCACCGTGGGCAAACTCACCGTGACGGTGACCAGCAATACCGAAATAATGTCTCCCTTTGTAATGCCACGGTTCCAGACCCGCTACGGGACGGGCGATCTCAGTTCCTCCGAAACGGTTATTGACAAGAGCTGGGGACATCTGCTCAATCAGTTCAACTACCGCGGATACAGCCCGGCGGACGACTACTTCCAAACTGGTGTGATCGGAACCGAGACCGTTTCGCTTTCGACCGGCAGCGAGAGGAACCAGACCTACTTGTCCTCGGCGGCGGTCAATTCCCGCGGAATCGTTCCCAATAACAAATACGACCGCTACAACTTCACCTTCCGGAACACCACCGGCTTCCTCGATGACAAAATGACACTGGACGTGGGTGCGAGCTACATAAAGCAGGAGGATCGCAATATGATAAACCAGGGAATTTACAACAACCCCGTCGTGGGGGCATACCTCTTTCCGCGGGGTAACGACTGGAGCGACGTGAAGATGTACGAACGCTACGATCCGGCCCGCAAGATATACACCCAGTACTGGCCCGTGGGCGATGCCGGCATGACCATGCAGAACCCCTACTGGATCAACTACCGCAACCTGCGCGAAAACAGCAAAGACCGCTATATGCTAAATGCCAGCCTCCGCTACGACATCCTCGACTGGCTTAACGTGGCGGGCCGCGTTCGCATGGACAATTCGGTAAACGACTACACCGAGAAATATTACGCCTCCACCAACACCCAGCTTACGGGCGGCTCTAACCGCGGATACTACGGTATCACCCGTACGAAGGACAAGCAAATTTATGCGGATGTGCTAGTTAATATAAGCAAAACTTTCGGTGCCGACTGGACTCTCAATGCCAATATCGGCTCCTCGATTTCCGACCTGCGGTCGGACGGGATACGCACCAGCGGCCCTATTGCCGACGAATCGTTCGACGGCGAACAGGTGGGCCTTACCAATTTCTTCGCCGTGCAAAACCTGAGCAAAGTGCAGACGGAAAATATCCAGGAGGGCTGGCGCGAGCAGACGCAATCCATCTTCGCATCGGTGGAAGTGGGCTTCAAGGGCACTTATTACCTCACTGTGACCGGCCGCAACGACTGGCCCTCCCAGCTTGCGGGCCCGCTCTCTACCAAAAGTTCCTACTTCTACCCCTCGGTGGGCGGTTCGGTGATAATATCCGAGATCATACCCAATATGCCCAAAGAGCTCTCGTTCCTAAAAATCAGGGGATCGTTCGCCTCGGTGGGGGTCGCTTTCGAACGCTATATCGCCAATCCGAAATACGAGTGGAGCAGCAACCGCAACCAATGGTCGATCACCACGCAGTATCCGATCGAGAATCTACTGCCCGAGCGGACGAATTCCGTCGAAGTGGGCCTTACGATGAGATTCCTGCGAAACTTCAACCTCGACTTCTCATTCTACAACACCGTCACCAAGAACCAAACCTTCGATCCCGACCTCTCGGTCTCGCAGTGGTCGAATATCTACCTGCAGTCGGGTTCGGTGCGCAACCGCGGGGTTGAGCTCTCGCTCGGCTACCGCAACACCTGGAATGAATTTACATGGGATTCCGGCTATACCTTCTCGGCCAACCGAAACAAGATCCTCTCGCTTGCCGACCATGCGATCAATCCCGTAACCGGGGAGGTGATCCAGATTTCCACCCTCAATATGGGCGGTCTGGGCTCGACGCGTTTCCTGCTGCGCGAAGGAGGAACCATGGGCGACCTCTATTCCCTGATCGACCTTAAACGCGACAGCGACAACGATATCTACATCGACTATAACGGTAATATCTCCACGGAAACCATCCAAAATCCCGATAACTACATAAAGCTCGGCAGTGTGCTTCCCGATGCGAACATGGCATGGCGCAACAGTTTCAGCTACGGAAACCTCAACTTCGGCTTTATGATAGCGGCCCGACTCGGGGGAGTGGTATTTTCCCGCACCCAGGCCATGCTGGACTATTACGGGGTGTCGGAAGCCTCGGCGGCGGCCCGCGATCGCGGCTATGTCCTGATCAACGGCGATAACCACTACGATCCTCAAAAGTGGTATACGGCCATCGGCGGCGGAACGGCCGTTCCGCAATACTATACCTATTCGGCGACCAATGTCCGGCTTCAGGAGGCCTCCATCGGCTATACCATACCGAGAAGATTGCTCGGGGATGTATGCGATATTACCGTATCGCTGGTAGGGCGCAACCTCTGGATGATCTATAACAAGGCTCCGTTCGATCCCGAAAGCGTGGCCTCCACCAATAACTTCTATCAAGGCATCGACTACTTTATGATGCCGTCGCTGCGGAATATCGGATTCAACCTGAGGGTAAAATTCTAAAGAAAAAAAGTTATGAAAAATAACCTTATTAAAGTCATCGCCGGGGTGTGCTTGTTTGCGGCTGCGGCCTGTACGGCGAACTACGAGAATATAAATTCAAAGCCGTACGAGCCCGGTGATCTCAACCCGGACGACTATGCACTGGGAGCGGCAATGAGTGCCCTGGCGGGGTGCGTCATCTCCACGGATGAAAACACGACGCAGTTCACCGACTGTCTTCTGGGCGGCCCGATGGGCGGCTACTTTGCCGACGCCAATGCCGGCTGGGCCAACACCATCTCCAACTACAATCCCACGGACGACTGGTCGCGGGTCTTCCTGAAGACCGACAAGATCATTCCCGTGCTCTATTCCAACCTCGACCTGGTTCAGACCGTATCGGAGCAGACCGATAATCCGGTACCACTGGCCATTGCGAATATCATAAAGGTAGCGGCCATGCACCGCGTGGCGGATACCTACGGGCCGATCCCTTATTCCCAGATCGGTGTGGACGGAAGTATAGCCACTCCCTACGATCCCCTGGACAAGGTATACGAAAAGTTTTTCGAGGAGCTCGATTCCTCCATCGGCATCCTGACCGATAACCAGAATGCGGCGCTCGTACAGACGGCGGACTATGTCTATGGCGGGGATGTGAAAAAATGGATCAGGTTTGCCAACTCGCTGAAACTGCGCCTTGCCATCCGCATTGCGTATGCCGACCGCGCCACCGCCAAACTGATGGCCGAACAGGCCGTATCGCACGAGCTGGGGGTGATTACCTCCAACGACGAGAATGCGACATGGAAATATTTTGGGACTCTTACCAACCCCATCTATACGGCCGTCAACTACAATAAGGTCGACACCCACGACGACGGTACGATCTGCGAAACGGGCGGTGACAGCCATGCGGCGGCAGATATTATCGTCTATATGAACGGTTACGACGATCCGCGCAGGGAAAAATATTTCTCCCGGTGCGAATTTACCGGTTACGATTACGTGGGTCTGCGACGCGGGATCGTGATTCCCTCACTCTCTGCCGTCGGGCATCAGTTCTCCGGGATCAAGATCAGCCAGTCCGATCCGCTGCTGTGGATGAATGCCGCCGAAGTCGCCTTTTTGCGTGCCGAGGGTACGGCCGTCTTCGGCTTTAGTATGGGCGGAACGGCCCAGGAATTCTATAACGAAGGCATACGGCTTTCGTTCGAGCAGTGGGAAGTCGAAGGTGCCGCCCAGTATATGGAAGTTACCACCGCCCCGGGCAATTATACCGACCCGACCGGTCCCAATACCTACGGGAGCGCTCTCTCTTCTATCACCGTTAAGTGGGACGAAAGCGCCACGACAGAACAGAAACAGGAACGGATAATCGTACAGAAGTGGATCGCCAACTGGATGCTCGGCAACGAAGCCTGGGCGGATCACCGCCGTACCGGCTATCCGCGTCTTATCCCCGCCACCACGGCCGGAAATAAAAGCAACGGTGTGGTCGATTCCTCCGAAGGTGCACGCCGTATGCCCTATCCGCTGGACGAATACGTGAGCAATACGGATAATGTGAACACCGCGGTGTCGCAATACCTCGGCGGGCCCGACAATATGGCGACTAAAATCTGGTGGGACTGCAAGAATTAATAAACCGAACAACTACACGCTATGAAAAACCAAATAAAGAACAGGTTACTGGTTGCCGTGCTTGCCGTGGCCTCTGCGCTGGGATTTAATTCCTGCTCCGACTGGAACGAGGAGGAAAGCCTCGATATAAAGACCCCGTCGCTCGAAGACCAGAACCCGAAGCTCTACGCACAGTACCTCGAAAATCTGCGCCGGTATAAGGCCCGGCCCCACAAGGTAGTTTTCGCGTCACTGGACAATTACACCACGTACGCCTCACAGAAGTCGCAGCAGCTCAAATCGCTCCCCGACAGTATCGACTACATCTCCCTGATGAATCCCGATGCCCGGAGCCCGTTGCTCGACAAGGATATAGAAGAGGTGCGCGGTAAAGGGACCAAGGTGGTCTACGATATAGATTTCTCGGTATTCGACACCGACTGGGCCCTTATCGTCAAGGAAGACGAAGAGGGTGTACTCACCGAAGAGGATGCCCTCGAATATATCGGCCAGCGGACGGACGATATGCTCGCCCTTTGCGACCGGTACGGTTACGACGGGGTCACCTTCACCTACGCGGGCCGCTCGCACGTCAGCCTCACCGAGGCCGAAAAAGCGGTTTACAGCGGACGGCAAAAGGCCTTTTTCGACCGCATCGCCGCCTGGCGCGCCTCCCACCCCGGCAAGGCGTTGTCCTACATCGGCAATGCCCAGTATCTGTTCGACGAGAACAAAGCCATCCTGGGCGAGTGCGATTACATTATCCTTCCCTCGCAGATGGAGAAGAACGGAACCGATATAACCATCAGGGCCATGCTCGCCGTCCTTAGCGGCGATGTCCCCTCCGACCGTTTCGTGGCTGCGGTGCAGACCACCCGCCCGGACGACGCGGACGGTATCTACGGTTATTTCGGCACGGTAGACGACAGCGGGAATTCCCTCCGCTCGATAATCGGTGGGGCACAGTGGGCCGTGGAACCGTCAGATTTTACCCGAGCCGGGCTTTATATCTACAATGCCCATTACGACTATTACGACAACGATCCCGTCTACCACAATATCCGCCGGGCCGTCGAAATAATGAATCCTTCACCAAATAACTAAACGAGTATGGTACCCAATAAATTCCGAATTGCAGTTTTTACCCTTGCGGTCTTGGCTTTTACCGGCTGTAAGGATGAAGATCCGGATAAGCACCACTTCGGCAACAAACTCTACGTCTCCTCTTCGCAGGTTTACAGCGATCTGCTAATAAAGGAGGATATAACCGAGGAGAGCCGCACGATTTCCACCCGCCTTGCCATGCCGGCCGAACATGATATAACTATCACATTCGCAGCAAAATCCGAGATGGCTTCCGAGTATAATATGCGCTATTACGATACCGCGGGAGCCCTTCCCGAGGAATTCTACGATATTCCCGAAAAGAGGGTCACCATCCGAAAAGGCGATGTACAGGGCAACGACATTGTGGTGAACTTCACCGATATGAACCGGCTCGACAGGGAACAGAGGTATGTGCTCCCGGTCAGTATCGTCGAGGCGACGGGTATCGAAGTTCTGGAAAGCACCCGGACGGTATATTTCGTATTCAAGGGAGCCGCCCTTATAAACGTGGTGGCTAATATAGCGGACGTCTATTTCCAGATAAGCTGGTCGAGTACAGTCTCTTCCATTATGAGCAGCATACCCGTCATCACCATAGAAGCCCTGGTACGCAGCCGGGACTGGGAAGACCAGAGGGACAACGCCCTGAGTACGATCTTCGGGGTGGAGGGAGCATTTTTGATCCGTATCGGCGACTCGGACCGTCCGCGCAACCAGCTGCAGCTGGTCAACCCGGGCGGCAACTGGCCCGCACCCAATGTCGTGGAGGGTCTTCCGGTCGACGAGTGGGTCCATATCGCACTGGTCTACGACACCTCCACCGGCGAACGCATCTACTACATGAACGGCAAACAGGTGGCCTACGACACCGGTGCCAGCTCCGCTGCGAGGCTAAGCGGAAACTGTTACATAAGCTATTCGTACGACGACAGCCGCTATCTGCCCGGTGAAATAGCCGAACTGAGGATATGGAATATCCAGCGCACCGCACAGGAGATCAAGGACAACCCCTATCAGGTCGACCCGACCACTCCGGGGCTGGTGGCCTACTGGAAATTCAACGAAGGGGACGGTAATGTCGTTTACGATGCTACGGGCAACGGCACCAACCTTACCGCAAGGGCCAACAGCTACGGCGACGGGGCTATAAAATGGGTGGACGTGGAACTGCCCCCGGCCCAGTAATCGATTTCGAACATTTAAAACAGATCGAGATGAATATAAGATATTTTAAAACCGGATTGACCGCGGCCGCTGCGGCCGGTGCCATGATGCTCGCCTCCTGCGCGGACGATATAACTACCGGACAGGGGATCGACGAGTCGCAGTACGAAACAATCTTCGAGACCAACGGTTTTGTGCGCGACGCCAACACTTTCAGCGCTTCCAATATCGTCGAGCTCTACGAAGATACTTACCGGACGTCCATCGTGGTGGGCCTCACACAGGCTTCCGCCTCGTCCGTATCCCTCTCGGCATCCTTCGATGCCGCCTACCTTGAAACCTACAACAGGGAGCACGGAACGGATTTCCAGCTATTCCCTGAAAGTATGGTCGGTTTCTCCGACGAGGGCCGAATGACGATCGGCGCCGGGGCGCTCGAATCCTCCCGGATCACGATGACCGTGGCCGCAGGCTCCTCGCTCGACGAGGATAAGACCTATGTGATCCCGGTTGTGGTATCGACCGCCACCGAGGGCATATTCCTGAAAGAGGAGGCCGGCCACTGCATCTACCTGGTAAAGGACAGGCGCCACCTATCCGACTGCTATAAAGGCGACAACCTACCCAAAGGCTACCTCTTCTATGAGGTGAACGATACCAATCCCCTCAATGCCCTCTCATGGGAGCTCGAAGATGGCAGGCTGCTGTGGGATGTGGTGGTTCTCTTCGCTGCGAATATCAACTACCACCAGGAGGATCAGAGGCCCTATATCCAGTGCAACTCGAACGTACAGTATTTACTCGACAACAACGAGATATTCCTCCAGCCGCTTCGCAAACGCGGCATCAAGGTACTGCTCGGCCTGTTGGGCAACGGCGACCAGGCCGGATTGGCCCAACTCTCGGATTCCGGAGCAAAGGATTTCGCCCGGGAGGTAGCCCAATACTGCTATATGTATAATCTGGACGGGGTCAATTACGACGACGAATATTCCAAAGCTCCCGATTTGAGCAATCCCGCATTTACGACCGCCAGCGCGGCTGCCGGTGCCCGCCTGTGCTACGAGACCAAAAAAGTGATGCCGGATAAACTCGTGACCATATTCGAATGGGGACAATTATACCTGCGGAGTATGCCCACTACCATCGAGGGCGAGAATATCGACGAGTGGATCGACATTGCCGTGGCGAATTACGGGTCGACCTCTTCTCCGGTCGGAAATATGACCCATAAAAAATGTTCGGGATGTTCTACCGAATTCGCCCTGAACGGGGGCAGCAATCTCGATACTTCGAGGGCTAACACCCTGCTCAATACCGGCTACGGTTGGTTCATGGGTTTCGCCTCCGACCCATCCCGTTATTCGACCGAGTTCGGGAGGATGTCCGGGGCATATACTCTCTACGGCTCGCCGCTCAAGACCCCGACGGTCTTCTACAAAAAAGACGACCCCACCCCGTACGTTTGGCCCGACGATATGGATTAATGTAAATTTAAGAAAGCAGAATTATGAAAAATATTCAAAATCACAGTATTTTCTACTCCGTGGCCCTCTCCGTCTCGATATTGTTGGGAGCCTGTATGGAGGATGAAAAGGTACACCTTGCGGGCTATCCCGACACCCCGGTGCTGCTCTACATATCGGGACTGGAAAACAATGCCGCTTCGGCGGAGTTCAAGGCAACCTACGACGGCAACGGCGACCTGGTAACCACCGGGGATATTTCCCGTACCTACGTGGTTAAACTCGCCACCCCGAGCCCCGAGGATACCCATTTCGTAGTCGAACCGGTGATCGAGAATATCCCTGAGGATAAGGTCTCGATCAGCGAGACGAAATTTACCATACCGGCCGGATTTACCACCAGGGAGATCACCGTCGAACTGACCGACCCTTCGGTCGTGGAAACAGACCCGGAGGAGAAGACCTACCAGCTGGGGCTTCGGATCGTCAGCATGGGCGGCTATAAAACCGCGGCGTTCAATTCCGAGGCCAAGGTCACCCTCGTAAAAGAGGCCTATATCGTAAATCTTTCCCTCTCGGGCGACGAGGGCCGCAGCGTGAACTTTACACGCGAATATGACGGCGGTATCATTGTCGGAACCGACCCCATCGAATATACCTTCAGGGTCTACCTCGACAAGCCGGCCGAAAGCGACGTTACCGTACGGTTCACAACCACCGGCCTTTCGCAGCAATTCGCCGGCGATGTGACCGTCACCCCGGCAGAGGTCGTGATCCCGGCCGGAGACAAGGTATCGGAGGATATAACGTGGACTGTCACCGACGACTTCCTTCTGGCGGGCAGTACGGCCGAGGACTTCATCCTGGAAATAACACCGTCCTTTACAACGGACGACCACAGGGTCGTCGTGGCGGAAGAGGGAACGATCGTAATCAATGTGAGTAAGTTTATCAACCTTGTAGATATAATTTCCGCCGTGGAGGCCGAATGGACGATGTTCGACCGCTCCGACTGGACTGCCGACAACAGCTCCTCATACAGCGGCTCGGCAATCCTCGACGGAAGTTTGACTACCGACATCGGGGGCGGCCGGACACTGTGGGCCACCATCGACATGAAGGAGAAGAAAGACATCGCGGGGATCGTTACCCGGTCGTACAACAACTCGGCTTCCTATTCCCCCAACGTGGTCGGGATTTATGTATCGGACGACGGCGAAACCTGGAAAGTTTTGGGTATCAAGGAAATCACCACCAAAACCGGCTCATATTACTTCAAACTGAAGGAGACGGTATCCGCGCAATATATAATGCTCGATATGACGAGCACCTCCACGATCTACCTTGCCGAAGTAGAGGTCTACGGAAATTAGAAGGTGAATTTGTAACAGCCGTTAAAACGGCACCGGGGGCCGCGCCAAATATTTGGCGCGGCCTCCCATCTTTAAATTCCGCAAACTTCCCGCCACCGTTCCGCTCATAGTCGGCCCTCGCGGGTCAAATGAACCTTCTCACGGCATTGAAATATTTGAACGGCGGGTATTTCACCGCCATATCGAACCACAGGGGCGAACGGACTACCGCCCGGCGGTTTGAGAAGGCGAGAAAACTCTCCCGGCCGTGGTATTTTCCCATGCCGCTGTACCCCACCCCGCCGAACGGAAGATGACGGTTTGCGATATGCATGATAGTATCGTTGACACATCCGCCGCCGGAAGAGGTACGGGAGAAGACCGTGGCTCTGTTTTCCTTTCCGAAAAAATAGAGCGCCAACGGTTTTTCCCGGTCGGAGATGAATTGGATGGCCTCACCGATCTCTCCGAACTCCATCACGGGCAGTATCGGCCCGAATATCTCCTGGTTCATAACATCGCTCCGGTCGTCCACCGCTTCCACGATGGTCGGGGATACGTACCTCGACGCTTTATCGACCCCTCCGCCGTAAACGACCTTCCCCTGTTTCAACAGTCCGGCGAGCCGCTCCACCGCCTCTTCGTTCACGATCCTGGGAAAATAGGGGCTGGCTGCGATGTCCTTTCCGTACATCTGCTCCCAAGCCGAAATTATACCTTTTATCAAAATGTCTTTCACATCCTTATGCACCAAAAGGTAATCGGGTGCAATGCAGGTCTGCCCCGCATTGAGGGCTTTTCCCCAGGCGATCCGTTTAGCCGCCACTTTCGGGTCGGCATCCCGGTCGACGATGCACGGGCTCTTTCCGCCCAGCTCCAACAGCACAGGTGTAAGGTTTTGAGATGCCGCTTCCATAATGGATTTGCCTACCCCGGTGCTTCCGGTGAAGAAAATGAAATCGAACCTCTCTGCCGTCAGCTCTTCGTTCACACCCCTACCGCCCTCCACTACGGCGATATACCGCGGAACGAAACATTCGCGGATCATCTTCGCCATAACGGCCGAAACGTGCGGAACCTCCCGTGAAGTTTTCAAAACGGCACAACATCCCGAAGATATGGCGCCGACCAGGGGATCGAGCAGCAATTGTACCGGATAGTTGAACGGCGAGATAATTAGCGACACACCGAGCGGCTCGTACATAATCCGGCTCCGGGAAAATATGGTTGTAAGGGTCGAAGGGACTTTTTCGGGGCGCGACCATTTACGCAGGTTCCGAATATGATACCCGATCTCATCCAGAACTATGGAGAGTTCGGTAAGGTAAGATTCCTCCACCGACTTATGCAGATCTTCCCACAGGGCCCGGTATATTTCCCGTTCGTATTTGAGAATGCCGCTGCGCAGGGCCCGCAGGCTACGAAGACGGAAATCCATATCTTTGGTGCGGCCGCTCCGGAAATACTCCTTCTGGCCGGCGACGATGCTTTTTATATCCATATACTTAATTTTTTATAGTTCCATATCATTGTTTTCCCAACAATCTTTCCAACTGCCGGCCGAAAACTGGATTATTTAACGGTATCGGGAAAGATATTTGCATCGGCAGTAACCGAATCAACCGGGAAAAGAGATGGTCTCCAACATAATCGTAAAGGTAAACCGCCGGGAACTGGCATCGATCCGAAGCGGGGAGAAGACAACGGTACCACTTCCCCGCAATCCCCACTGGGAGCGAAAAATGAGAAATCCGGCCACGGGCCGCTACTACCCGAACATGACGGTGATCGTAAGGTCTTATGAAAAAGAGCCGGAATATGTCGTCTCGGCCCGGGCGGGGGACATATCCTGCAACGAGAGCCACTATATCATTGAGTTGAAGGGAGCCCATATCCTCCTGCCGCCGTTCCCGCACCAGCTGATCAATGAACCGAGAAGGAACAGCATAAAATAACAGTATAGTAATGTCTGATTGTTATTTACCGATACAAAATCTATGGTATCTTTCCAAAATGGGTTGTAACTCGCTATTACATATTGGTTTATTTATAGCCAATGAACACCACTTTGGAGGCTGGGTAACAGACGGGTAACAGAATCGAATAAAAAACCCTCTCAACGCCCGATCTATCGGTCTGTCGAGAGGGGTATTCAACGCAACTGATACGGGGTTATCAGTACCGCAAAGATAGTGATTTATTTGGATTTCTATTGCTTGGCGTAGATTATCGCATTCTCTGCCTCGGTCAAGCCATAATCCCACATTTTGAAAGAGGAGGCGTCGATGACCTTGATATTGCGCTTATCTTCGCGGTTCACTACTTCGCCGTCCGTTCCGTATTCAAAGAATGAGATCGTCGGGGTTGCCCCCTCATATTTTACGTCTATTGAGTAATAGCAGGTCGATGAGCCGCTGATCTCTTCAAATCGGGTGTCGGTTATTACGGCGGTTCCGTATGCCGTGAAATCAGGGAAAAGGATTACCGTCGGCTTAATCTCTTTCGGCTTGGAATAGGGCTGAAAGACGATGGTTTCCGTGTAGGAGGCAGCAGAGGATAATTTATCCTCGTGGAATCCGATATAGGTTCCATTGAGGGTCTGCCAAATCTGTTTGACAGTTTCGTTCATCTCCGGCTGTGGGGCGTCGTCTTTGGAGCAAGCTGCGACGCAAAGGGATAGGAATAGGATAGATAAGAGTTTTCTCATAATATGATGGTTTTATGCTTTCAAGAAATAGACAGGAATAATCGGGAGCAGAGCTTTGTCCTCCTCGCTCATGCGGTCGTAGTAGCGAATCCATAGGTCAATGAACTCGTCGATGTCGATCAGGCGCAGGCAGCGATGCCCGTTGCGGGCCTCTTTCTTGGATTCGCTGGTGAATGTCCCCGATGTAACCAGCAGGCCGACTTCGCCTTCCTTGACGAGAACCCCCAGCAGACTACGGACGACATCGACGGAGATCGCCGAGGTGGGATAATGCTTGACCTGCACTTTCAACTGCGGGGCGGTCGTGCCGAGCGGGTCTCGGTAGGCGATAATATCGACACCGCCATCCTTACCTTTCGGGGCGATGAACGGCGTATAGTAGCCCATTGCCCGTAGTAGGGCGGCGACCAAATCCTGAAACTCGTAGGGGTTCTTTTTGATGATATACTCCCGAATGCCTTTCGATGCCTGACCTTGCAGCATATCCAAATCATCGGGCTGATCCGCGTTATCCTCGATGACAGATACCGCGTGTTCTTTCTGTATCTTGGAAAACTTGCCGTGAAAATCGGCAAAGAACTCTCCGGCTCCGGCGGCAAGAGCTTTCGCTCCTTCTTCCGTCAGATGCCAAATCCCGCTCTTTTTGACGAGATACCCGACCTTGCCGACCTCTATCGAATAGAAGTTGAGATACGCTTTCCAGCGGATGACCCCGCTCTTGGTCTCCTCTTTTTCATAATCGGTCAGCGGGAACGATGATGCGAGGGTTTCGTATATATCCGAAATCCTCATTTCGCCGCCGTTGGCCTCGATTGCTTTCATGGCGGCAAATACAATCTCCGCCTGCCTTGTTGGTTTCTTTTCGCTCATGCTATCCGTAAGTCAAGCATCTGCTGTTGTTTACGGATACACATATGAAACGTGGGCATTCCTATTTGGTTTAGAGGTATCGCCAAACACCCGAAGCCCATACAAGGAAATGCCCACGTAATACGCAGGCATTTACCATTGCTTTTAAGGGCTTCTGAAATATTGGCGATTTTCTAAACCTCAAAACAATAGCAAACGCTATAATATCAAAACTTTTTCAAAGGTACAAAAAGTTTTTGAAATTTGGAGCTATTATTATAATCGGCTGTATTTATCGCCTTTGCGTCCTCAAATAAACCTCCGAATCAAGGGGAGAATCTTTTTCCGGAGTAGTACGAGGATGATGATAATCGCCACCCAAAAACCGCGTATTTGCGTCTGTTGCCACCATGTCAATTTGCGCTCTACCTCGACGATCTTTTCGACCTCGACCTCCCGATCCCGATAGACGATACTATCCCGATATTCTATCGGCCGCTGCGTCGGTATTTCCCGATCGTCCGTCTTGTTTTCGAGCGAGTGGGATAGCGACCCGTCGGGGTTGATCCTTGCGTCCGATACCGCTGCCGAGGTTTCGAGGTGGCTCGAATCTTGGCGGACGGTCTGCTCGGTTCGCTCGGCCGGCAGTTGTACCCGAACCGTGTCGGGAATCCATATTGTGCGATGCCTGATCTCGACATGCAGGCTGTCCCGCGTCCCGGTCGAGGTCGTCAGATGTTTGCACGGGCAGCAGGCCGACAGTAAACCGATGATAAGGCACAAAATCAGCGTTCTCATACGATTTCGATTTGGATTGGTTCGCCCCGGTCGGAGGCCGCTTTGAGCATGGCATAGACCCGTCGGAATGTCGCCGTCGAGTTCAGCACCTTGCCGACCTCCTTGTTTTCGCCGACCAATATGCACCCCGCGCTATCCTCGGCGGTATTGCCGATATGGATCAGGATGCCGTCGAACTCCGGCACATTGAGCAGCCGAGGCAGGTAGCCGTCGCAGAATTTGTACTGTGCCCGATCCTTATATTTCGGGGATTGGACTTTCAGCGTGATGTCGTATGTCCCGTAGGGGATAGCGGTTTCGGCGTAAACTTTCTTTTCGCCGTTGTCGAACCGCCCGTTTTTGTTCAGGTCTCGCACGGCATCTTCGATGGTGTCGCAGACCTTTTGCCCGTCGATGTAGAGCCAGCCGATGGTATAGGTCGGTTTCAGGGCTATTCGTTTGAGTAAAAGTTTCATATCTTGGATAGTTAGTTAGATAGTAATGTTGCTACCTGAATGCCGCATTTGCGGATGGCTTTCCCGACGGCCGCAGCGTCCATGTGCTTGTCATTGCAGAACGACAGCCCGATTACTCCGAGAGGCCGCTCTCCGGCATATAGCGCGAGTATGGCAACCTCATTCACGGAATTAGACTTGAATTTGAAATACATTCGTTCGTCGATTTCTCGGATCGCATCCACCGATCCCCAATAAAAGCCGCCATCAAATAGTTTTCCGATAAACGGATATTTCGATAATTGGAAGTTGATATATTCATCATCTACATTGCTAATACTGTCGGCCACGACTTCAATACGCATATCGCCATAGAGGAACGGCAACCCCGACGATAGGTTTTTGCTGCCGTTGTGCAATTCGATAAGCCATGCGCGGTCGGCATTCAGCGTGTGGAGCAGATGATGAAGCATCAGGCGAATATCGGCATCCGCCTGAATGCGTTTTACCATGGATTCGTCGTGCTGCGCTGTTTGGATGGATTCGATCTTATCCAGCACATAGCGCGGATTGGTGATTGTGAGGATTACAAATCCCGTGAGGAGCAAAAGCAGGAGTACCCGCAGAAAGCGGAAGAACCCGTATTTTTCCTCCATTTTGAGCAGCCTTTCGAGCCACCCGATTCCCTTTTCAATTTTCTGTTCCATAACAGGTTTAGATTTATGACAAAAGTAGTAAATAATACCTAATAGGTACTTATTTGGGCGAATAAAAAATTATATTGTCGCCTCTAACTCATTGATACGGTTTCTTATCGCCTGCCTTTGAGAATGTAGTTCGTCAATGTCGTAGGGGAGTGCCGCCCGTGTCAAAGACGCCTCGTAGCATTTGATGACTTTATAATCGCTGCTGGTGAGCTGATCTTTGAGCGATTGGATTTCTCTGAATACCTTTTGAGTGTCAAATACTGTTTCGTATTTATACGATATGCGGTTTCCGGCATCGTATGGAGTTATTCTCACGGTGTACCCGTCGGCACATTGCATTGCGCTTTCGTCAATCGGATCGACTGGCTTCCATCCATGTTGCGCCAACTTCTCAATCTGCATTTCAATAGAGATAACTCGCATTTTGATCTTGCCGTCCGTGTCCTTATATTTTTCGACTTGTTCCTCGATGAATCTTGATACGAGGTAGCCTCCATCATTGATATATCCGTATTCTGTCATGGTTGTCAATATTTTAGAATTTCCAGCGACTTACAAGCCATGCCTCTTTTTTTACGTTATTCAGGTAAAAGATTGCAAAGGTGAATTTTGCTTCCCATCCCTCCGGCACATCGTAGTAGTCGTTTACGCTGATGTCATCGTATATGTATTGTCCTGAACGCGCCCGAAAACGCATTTGTCCTTGACCTATCTGTTTTGCGAAGATAACTTTACCTTCCATTCCTCCCGTCGGAAGATACACCGTCGCCGTTTTCCCTGAATTTGTCATTCCGAGGCATTGAGTGTATCCATCAGACAAATAATAGGTGTCGGTATCTCCGATATATTTTGGATTGAAGATCAGTCCGGCGGCCAGCAAATCACGGAAATATCCGCCGTATGCGGGGGCTGTACCCGTATTGCTGGCCCGTCCATATACTCCGGCAATTAACGTGCTTTCTTTGTCGAATGCCCACGTATAGTCCACGTCGCCATATCCAAGCCCGACGATTGAACCGTAATGCGTATAACCAGTAGTGGACGGCATCGCATTTGTTTTCGCATTATTGCAGAAGACGCCACTTGCAGACAGATATGCTACTCCGTTACTATTTCTTGCCAATACTTCACCTGCGCCTGCATCTATATCAATCTCCGAATTTTCGTAATCAAGAGAATAATCACCTCCGGTCGTTGTCGATTTGAGGTGAATCTTACCGGTTTTGCCATTCAAATACATAGCGGGGTCATTGCCCGATTTCATCGTAGATTTGATAATCTCGTCCGAGAAATAGAACCCTGCGATCAATGCTTCGCCGAGAACGCTCAATTTGGTTTTTATCGTGGCATTTTCCAGCAGCATGTTGATCGTGGATAGTGTGTCGGCGACGATGTTATTCCAATCTAAATAACTGCTATCATTTCCCAAGTGGAGCGCATTGCTCAAAAAGTCGATGAAGCTCTTGCCGTCCGAGGTCGCTATGCGATCCGTCGTGATGCGACCGGGCAGAATCTCCGAAAACCCGTAGAGCGAAACATAGCTCCGTTCGCCGTCGTATTCGCTGTTCAGAATGCCGACCAGCAGATGATAATACCCTGCAATGTCGGTCATCTTGATCGCCCGGTCAGAGAGCAGGAAATCGCCCTTTGCGGCGGTGTCCGTGCGGCTGACTTTGGCATAGAGATAATACTTCTTGTCGCCGTTGTCGAGGTACGGCGAAAGGTATTCGTTCATCTCCCAAACCTTGTACTCCGAATCGGCATGAGAGGACGAGATCGTGCCGATGCCGAGCGTCATGTGCTGGATGAATCCGTGCGGGATATGCAACTGCTTCGCCGCATTGTCGTAGGTGATGCCGTCGCTTACCGCCGTGAGGTCGGTCTTGCTGGCGACGAACCGGAATTGCAGACTTTCGTCCCCGACGAGCATCATCATCGTCTGCACGGTCAGCGGGCTGATGGAGTTCGTGAAGTTGTCGAGCATCGAATCCTCCAACATCGCCATCGTCTCCCGGACGTCGCGGAACCGACGCTTGGTATAGCTTACGGCATAGCGGATGCTGTTATCCGTCGCCACCTCGTTTTGGCCGATTTCCCGAAGCTGCGACGATACGCTCTTGCCCGAAACCGAGTTGGAGATTTCGAGAACGGGAGCATACGGCGAGGTGAGAAATTCCTTGATACCCGTGATGCGGATCGGGAGGCCATCGGGGGCGAACTGCTCATCGGAGAACAGGACATACCCGCCGACTTTCAACCGACCGCCGACACGGAGCCAATTCTTTTTCGCCCACAGCCCTTGCAGAGTGCCGGTAAAGGTGAATTTCTGATCTTCGTTCTCATAGAGCTTGCGGGCCGCTTCGCGGAACATATCCCATGATGCCCCCGTCTTATCCGCATTGTTGCAGATATAGGCGTCCGGCAGCATGATCCCGAAAACGGCGTAGGTATCGCCGACGGCGGGCTTGAATGTTTCGTTCGGCATCGTAACCCCGTCGATCTCCTGCGGCACGAGTTCAAAGCGGCGTTCCGAGTGGTTGTATTTGAACTCGAACTGCTTGTCGTCGCCCGCGAGCATCCCCTTTTGGAAGATGATCGTCGCCGTCTCGCCCTCGATGACATAATCGTTGAAGTTCAGATCGGCAGGGATGGAGCTGTCGATGATGTCGTAGAAATTCTTTCCGGCGTCAATACACTCGACCGCCGATACCGTTCCCTCGCGGGACGGGTATATCTCGGAGCAATCGAGGCTGTCCTCCTTGACGGCATCGGAAACCTTGTCGATGCGCTCGATGGAATACCCCTCCGCGTCGGATTGATAGGTGCGGCCCTCGTAAACGAGCATCTGCGACTTCGGCAACAGCAATTCCGCCGAGCCGTATTTCGAGCGGTCGATATTGCGGTCTCCGCCCTGAACATAGAGCCGCTTGATCGGCAGCTCATCGCTCTGCGTGGTGCGCCCGACACCCGGCTCGAAGCCGTTGCCCTTGCCGTATGCGAGCGGCAGGGGATCGTCCTTGAAATACTCGACTTTGTGCAGCGAGATCGTGTAGTCGTTGATTTCCCACTCGGTTTCGAATTTGTTTGCGACATCCTGCAATGCAGCATCGACGTAGGTGTGATTGAACTCGACCGTCTGCTCCGCCGCATCGAGGCATTCGCCGACTTTCCAAACTCCGGCCCCGTCGCGCTGGTTGAGATTCCAGACGATAGCTTCGACGAGTTCGTGGGGCTTGGCGCACATCGACCATTTGAGGCGTTTATCGACGGGATTACGCATCTTATACAGGCTCATGTTGTCCTCCAATGTTCCGAGGGTGAGCGTGTATTCGATATTGCGGGTTCCGTTCTTCTTGATGTTTTCCGGCGATCCGAGTTTGTATTTCACGCCTTGATACTCGCACCATGCCCCGACCGGAATTTCGACAAATTCCGATAGGGAGAATTTCAGGACGAGTTGCGGCTTGGACATGAGGGAGCGATAGCGGTAGCTGCTATCGCTCTCCTGTACGTCCAATGTCGTGTTGTTGAAATGCAGGGTCAGCATGATCTGATTTTATTCGATGTTCAGCTCGGCGCAGTCTGCGTCGATTTGGGCTTTCAACGCGGCTCTCGCTGCGAGAAAGTCCTTGTACGAGGCGATCTTCGCCTTTGCCTCGTCGCTCGATTTGGAGCCGCCATATACGCCGAGATTGGCGGCGTTGTACTCGTTGATGAGCTTCTGCTCGTAGTTCGCTTCCCACATCTGACCGATGACGGCCTCGGTGATTTTGTTGCTCGATACGGAAGCCCATACGATTACCTCATAGCATGAATACTGCGTGCGCGAACTTTCGGCGGCGGGCTGATCTTCGCCCTCTGCCATGATCTGCTGCGGTGCGGCCTCTTCCTGAATATCCCAACGGTAGATGTAGCTGCCGTTGCCTACGGCCTCGAATTTAGACGGCCTTGCATCGTAATACGAACGTGTCATAGAATTGTGATTTAATGATGGTTTTGAGTAAATGTTTTGAGTTGGAGACTTTCGCCCATCCGTACCAACTGCATAATCGCTGCTTGTAGTCCCTCGCGCTGATATTGAGTTTCTTATTCAGACGCGCGGCCATGCGGCAGAAATTCTGCTTGATGGATTTGCGCATGAGCGTTTGGTTGTGGTAGAACACGAAGCCGACGAAATCGAGGCCGCGCCCGTGCTTGTCTGCCCGGTTCTCGGCAATCGGAAATATCTGCTCGTTGCCTTTCAGCGTCAGTTTCAAGGCCGCGAGATACTTCTTGATGTCGGCCAGCAGGATGTGCAGTTCCTCTTTCGTGGAGGCGAGAAATACCATGTCATCGGCATATCGGAAATAGCACCGCACCCGCTTCTCCTCCTTGATCCAATGGTCGAAGTAGGCAAGCATCAGGTTTGCGAAGTATTGGCTCAAATAGTTGCCGATGGGCACGCCGTCGGTGCTGTCGATGATCGTATCGAGCAGGGCGAGCGTATCCTTGCATTTGATTTTGCGGCGGATGATGGCTTTCAATACGTCGTGGTCTATCGACGGGTAGAACTTTCGGATGTCGATTTTGAGGCAATATCGGGCGTTTTCCCGATCTTTGATAGCCCTCTTGACATTCCGCATCGCTCCGTGAATGCCGCGCCCCTTGATGCAGCTATACGTGTCTTTCGTGAAGACCGAAACCCATATCGGTTCGAGGATATTCATGATCGCATGATGCAGAATGCGGTCGGGGTAATACGGCAATCGAAATATGATCCTCTCTTTCGGCTCATAGATCGTGAACGTGCTGTATTCGGAGTTTTTGAATGTACGATTTTTCAGCGTTTCATGCAGGGCAAGGATATTCGCTTCACGGTTTTTGTCATGAAGTAAGACGCCATACGAGCGGAGTTTCCCGCGCCTTGCCTTTTCGTCGGCGAGGCGGAGGTTATCCATCGATATGATCTTTTCGTATAAGTTTCCTATGCGCTTCATTTCGACGCTTTGCTTTTCATATTCGGGGTGTTCAGCAGGTCGGAATCTCCTAACCGCTTACTAACTCCTTTTTTGAGGTGATATTTTTTGCCAAGAGGCAGGGCCGTTGCTCTGAAAATTTATGTTTTTACCTTTCTGAAAATCATTGGCGAGACCTGACATTCGCATTCGTATTCGAGGGCGTGTTATTCGTATTCGCATACGCAAACCCGGCATTCGCGCTGTTATTCGCATTACCGCCGAACAGGACACCGCAAGAGCAACCAACCTTTATCCATTCATTACTCCAAATAGTACCGCGTTCCCGATGCCCGCATCGTTACCCTGCGGGGAAATTTGTCCATCTCCCGAATCTTGGCGAGGACATATTTGATTTCCCGCGAATTGGTGAAAAACTTGCGTGCATCGCGGTCGGGGTCGTCTCGATTCATCTTGATCTTGACGAGCGTTCGGTCTGATCCGAACTTCGTTTTCACTCCCTCGATGTAGTCGCAGACCCAAAAGGTGAGGTTAATCAATTTCTGCTGCGTCGTTTCGGGGCAGTTGAAATGCTTGTTGGTTTCATCGGCGGGGATTTTCAGAAAATCCAGCGAGCCGTCATCCTCCATCGGATTGTGGTTATTCTCCATTGTCGTAGCGTTTAATTATTGGCCGAGCGTGTTTGTGGCGTTATCCGTTATGCGGGGATAAAGCAAAGGCGAGACCCGACATCCGCAGCCGTATTCGAGGGCGAGTTAGCCGTACCCGCACACGCAAACCCGGCAGCCGCGCCGTAATACGCATAACCGCCGAACAGGACACCGCGCAAGGCTTCGGTCGTCGGGATGTTGGTATAGTGGTAGTCGCAAAAATAGGTCGAAGAACCGCCTCCTACGACGGAGGGCATGATCTCTCCTCCCTCGCCGAAAATCACCTCTTTGACATACCCCTCTGCGCGGGCCTCGTTGCCTACATGAGCGTAGCCGTCGTAGCCGCTATCCGAAAATTTGGCCGGATCGGTGCAGACGAATACCTTGCTCAACCCGTCGCCGCCGTTCTCCTCGGTCGGGCTAATCCGGATGTTGATGCCGTCCGTCCATTGCCAAACATGACCGAAAGGATTCTCGACGCCCCGATAGCGCGGAACCATGACCGTGCATCGGGTCGATCCGTCCTCATTGATGACGGGGTATGCTACCTCGCCCGTGCCATTTCCGAGTTCGTCGGTATGGCCGCACGGCACGAACGGATAATAGCCGTTGAATCCGCTCCAATTGGACATGTTCGTTACACCCGCTCCGAGACCGCCCTGTGCATAGCCGGTGCTGTCCTTTTCCGCATTGAACGTCGCCTGCGAGTTGAGCGTGGCATATTCGATGACGAAGAGCCAATACAGCTCTTTTTGGATGTCGTAGGTCATGCAGTTCCATTCCGTCGAACCGGCTTTGCGCTTGCGGGCGTAATTGCGGAAATTGGTGCGGGAGGTCGTTGTCGCCGGGCGTCCGAGGAGCGTGCGATAGGTTCCGTCATACGCCGTATTGTTCCCGCCGCCGCGGTAATCGGCATCCATATTCACGACCGAGCAGAGGGTCGTCGTGCTGCGCTGTATGGTAGCCTGATACGCCGAAACGTATCTTTTCCCGACAAGATGATAGCCGGGGAGAGGGTACTCGCTGATACGCACCCGCCGCTTCGTGCCGTCCGTCTCGAATTTGCGGTAGTGCATGGGAAGTTCGACCATGACCTGACCCCGTGAGCCATCGCGCGTCTGACCCGTCCAGTTGGACGGATTGAGGTATTCCACCACCTCGCCGTCGTCGTTGAGCAGGCAGCCTTTCATCCGGCTGTGGATCGGCAGGCTCTTGTGCAGGGAGAGGTTGCCGATACGGGTGCAGGCAGGCGAAGATACGGCGGTGTCGAACTCGATGCCGTAGCTGCATTCCTCCTCCATGTACGGCAGGAGCGTTGCGAGCGCGGCCTTTTTGCTCTCGCCGTCCTCCAATACCTCGCAGATGAGATTGAACGGGTTAGTCCCCGATACGTCGGGCAAGTCGCTCAACCGCTTGCCATTCTGAAAAGCCTCGATGATCTGTTCGAGGATCGCTTCTTGTGCTGCTGTCATAACTATTTGTTGTTTAAGAATTTGAAAACCGTTTTGCCTTTCGCTGCGATGAACATCACCGACGATGCGGTGTTCAGTCGCATTTTCTTCTGCTTACGGGATGCCGCCCATTGGCGCAGCCGCCGCGACAGGGATATGAATACCGATGCGATCATACCTTTTCGACGTAAGTTCCAGCACCCCAATAGAGGTCGTGAGTGTTGAGAAAATCCGCATTCGGCGCAATCGCCTTGATCGCCATCGGCGACCAGTCGTTGAGAACTACCGGAGCGTCGGAAAATTCGTCGTCCTGATAGCATTTCACGCTCAATACGGTGTCCACGGTGGAACTGCTGTATTTGGGCCTGATGTAGAGCGAGAACAGTGCGTCATTCGGCAGGCTGAACCCATTTGCGAGGCTCTCGATCTTGCCATGCGAGAGGATGCGCCCGCCGTTCATAAATTCGCTGATGTAACCTTGTCTTCCCATAGTTGATGTTGTTTTAATTGAACCTGAAATTACCGTTTGCCGTGAGGCGGATCGACGAGAGCGTTACCAATCTGACCGTAGGCTCCGAAACTTTGATCTGAATCGTCTTGTAGAGGGCTACGTTGCAGGTCGGGATGACATGGATGATGCTGACCCCGGCGGCGAGGATCGTGATACGCCCGTCGGGAGTTACCGATACGGCCTTGTCATCGCCGAGGAACAGTACATTCGGCTTGACGCTGGCCGGAGCGAGCGTTGCGCGGATGAAATTCTCCGCCATATTGCCGACCAGCAGACGCGAGGGGTATTCTACCGTCATCGCCGTAGGTACGAGGTTCAGCGGCTCCAATTCCGCAGCGGCGGCGATCACCTCCTCGCAATCCTCTTTCGCCTCAATCGCGGCGGCGGTGGCATTGCTGGCGTTCGTGGTCGCGGTATTGGCAGCGGTCGTCGCCGCCTGCGCCCTCTGCGCGGCATTGTCGGCCGTCTGCGCTGCGGAGTTTGCCGCGCTGGTGGCATCGGTCGCATTTTTCGTCGCCGACTTCATCCCCTCGACGACCGACTGGATATATTCGAGCGACACCTTGACGCTCTTGTTGAATATATCGACGCCGATAGTCCATAGCCCTTTGAATGAGGTGCATTCGGGGAGTTCCGATATTTTCTTCTTTATCATGTCCTTGTAGAGTTAAATTCTAAATACGATGAGGCCCTCTTCCGGCTCGGTTATCACTACCTCCTTATCCTCGGTCGCCAATACGCAGTAATTACCGTCGGGCCGTGAATCGGGAAAAGTCAGGGTTACGGTGAACTCGCACCACACCCGCCCGTTGCGGCGAATATCGAACCGCGTTACCGCATTGCTCTTGTAGTAGCAATTATACTCCTCCAAAGTGTTGTCGTTGTATAATTTGCGCAGTTCGGGTTTCAGTAGAGCGGTGAAAAGCGCATACCAGCGTTCCCAAAATTGAGCGATGCTATCGGCATAGATAAAGAGCTTCATCGCAACATCTTTCGCCTTGTAGAAAACCGATTCTCCGTCATAGCTTACTCCGGGCCGATTGGTTACATCGACTTTCAAATTCTCGCGGACATTCGGGGCTTTCTGAATATTCCGATCCGTGCCGTCGAGGACATAGAC
>JAJBVJ010000052.1 GCA_020859875.1 Rikenellaceae bacterium | reverse complement strand
ATATTATATAGGGATAGCAGGGCGCGGTACTCGGCAAAGGGTTGGAAGCGGTACATATCCACCAGCGGCTTTACCACCCCGGCCAACGGCTTTTTGAGGTTTCCCGCTGCGGCATCCACCGGCTTTAGCTGCCAGCTTTCCGCCTGCTTTTGTCCTTTGGCGGGGGTCAGGTTAAAATCTTTTTCCAACTGTGCGACGATCCGGCTGCTGCGGTCTTTCTCGAATTTATCCGGCACGAGCGAACCGTCGAGCCGCACGCGGGTGGTAACCAGGTGGATGTGCTGCCGGTCTATATCCTCATGCTTGAAAATCATATAGGGCTGGCCGCCGTAACCGAGCCGTTCGAGATACTGACCTCCCAGGTCGGCAAGCTGCCCGTCGGAGAGCCTGTCGTCCGGGTGCGGGTTCAGGGAGATATGCACCACGGGTTTTTTGGTGCGCTTATGCGCGGGCATATACCGCTCGAAGTCCTCTGCGCAGGCCGAGGCATTATATTTACCGTCGGCGGGTTCCAACACTAAATTGCAGGCCAGAACCTTTCCCTTGCCCTCGTCCACTTTCTGCTGATTATAGGCCAGTGCGCCGTACAAATTGCTGCCGTGATTGATTTTCGACACCATTTTATTCCAGCATTTCGGCCTTAAACTGCTCGCAAAGTGAGAGAACCTGCCGCCCTACGGCGGCCAATTCGATGGTCTGCTGCTCCAGTTTGTAGAGCAGGGACAGGGCTTTTTTCTCCCCGAAAGCGGTGTGAAGCTGCTTTACAACCTGGTTGTAATTGACCCCGACGGAGCGGATTTGCCCGTAAAGGGTTGTGAGTTTCGCCACGAACTCCAGTGCCGAGGCGTCGGTTTTTACCACCCTGAACTCGTCGCCGAAGATGCGGGCGGCAATAAAACCGGACAGGGACGCAAGGCCCGACTGCTCGAACATTGCCAAAAACTCTGCGTGCTGGGCGTCGGTCAGGTTAACGGTCAGGCGGCGTGCCGCCGGATCGTCTTTCGGGGGCCTGCCCCCCTTACCCCGCTGGCGGGGTACTCTTTTTTCTTTCATACACGGATTATTAAAAGTGAAACATAAATCCGTTACGGCCCGGCTTGGCCTGGCGCCCTCAAGCAACTGACTTCGGAAGGTCGCTATTACCGTGTGCCGGTCGGCACCTCCCGGCAGGGCAAGAGGTTGAGTGCTGCAAAACTTGTTTTGCGATGCAATCAACACATCTTGCTATTTGCTTTTTGCAAATGATTTTTGCCCGCAGCGGGCAAGTGATTACCCCTACATTCAAGGGGGTAAGTGCTTGCTACCGTCAGGGCTTTGGGGAGAGGTGCCCTAGGATTAAAAGTGCCCTGAACCAGGCCGTAACATTTCATGCAGCAAAGTTATCTGCCTATCTAATATGCTGTATATCAAAGAACAGCGCCACTCAAAGCCACAAGTTTCCAGGGGATAAAAACATGGTGCGGATACGAAAAAGAAGGGTTTAATTTGCCGGACAACCAGCCATACGGCAGTATGTAATTAGCTACGGACGGACTGCCATGCAACCGGAAAGCCTGACGACCGCAGAACCGTACAACTGTCCGGACGCAGGCAGGTAAGTACGGATGCCGGGAGGTAGGGAAAACCGGACAGGCATACCACTGTATAGCCGTTGCCGCGTACCGACAGACCAACGTACCAGCGTACAGTCGTCACAACGTACCAGCGGCCCGACGTATCGCCGGATGTATGTACCGACGTAGGGAGGTTGCAACATATTTACATACATACGTGCGTAGGTATGGCGAGATAATCAACCGACTGTACCATTTAAAAAATTATGTCAATGAAAAAAGAAACGAAGTACGTGGCTTTCTCCACGCAGAAAGGCGGAGCAGGTAAAACCACCCTAACCGTTTTGGTGGCTTCCTATCTTCATTATGTCAAGGGCTACGAGGTAGCGGTGATCGACTGCGATTTTCCGCAGCACTCCATCTTTGAAATGCGCGAGCGGGATTTCAAAATGGTCGAGAGCGACGAGTATTACAAAGGTATGCTATACGAGCAGTTTACCCGGATGGGTGGCCGCAAGGCGTACCCGGTCGTCGAAAGCGACACGAAGGATGCGCTTAACGATGCCGAGGATTTGGCCCAGGACGGGGACTACGATTTTATCTTCTTCGACCTGCCCGGGACGCTCAATAATCAAGACCTGGTAATCACCCTTGCCAGCATGGACTATATCGTGGCCCCGATTGCTGCCGACCGCCTTGTGCTGGAGAGTACCCTGGACTATCTTATCGCGGTCAGGGATAATATTGTAAATACGGGCAAATCGAATATCAAAGGGATGTACCTACTTTGGAACCTGGTGGACGGGCGCGAGAAATCGGAACTGTACGAGGTTTACGAGGGGGTTATCGGGGAGTTGGGGTTTCCGATACTTAAAACCTTTGTGCCGGACAGCAAACGGTTTCGCCGGGAACAATCCCTGAGCCACAAAGCCCTGTTCCGCTCCACGTTGTTCCCGGCCGATAAGTCCCTTATCAAAGGGTCTAACCTGGATGTGCTTACCGAGGAACTTATCGAACTGTTAAAGTAACCCCGCCATGAGTAAGATAGCAGATACAAGCGGGATCGACCCCGCTATGGTTATCCGGCAGGCAAAGAAAAGCAACCGGGAGCCGCAGCCGGAGCCTACACCTCCGGCGTCCGAAGTCCGGAGCGAAGCACCGGAACCGGAGGCGGTGAAAGAGGAACCCCGGCGGCGCAGGCAGAAGGCCGGGCCGCAGGATTACGTAGCGCTGTTCCTTCGGGAAGCTGCAATAACGGCCCGAAGCGGTAAAACAGTATATGTGTGCAAGGAGCATCACGACCGTATTAATAAGATTCTGCACGTTATCGGCAAAAACGAAGTGTCCCTGTTCAGTTACATATACAATGTGCTGGAGCATCATTTTTCCACTTTCCAGGAGGATATAACCGAACTGTACGACAACAACATCGAAAAGATATTTTAAGCTATGGGGAGGTATATCATTGCAGGAATAATTCTGTACGCCCTGGTAGTGGCTGTTTACCTGCTGGGTGAGCGGCGGATGAAGCACAGGAAGAAGGCGGCCCGCAAAAAGGGATTTACCCCTTTCCGGTCGGCTCCGCAGGAGGATATTATCGGCAAAAGCCGTTTTATCCTGCGTCAGAAAGAGCCAAAGGCTACCACGCTGGATGTCAGCGAAAATCGGGCTGAAAATGCCTATATATTTGCTGACGAAAACGGGCAAACGGATGTACTTAACACTCCGGTGGCAAACCTCCAATCCCAAGCAGAAGGGGGGAATGTTCCGGACTTGTCGGGGGAGGGTTCCGGTGAGATCGACATTTTAATCGACGACGAGCCAGAGG
>JAJBVJ010000020.1 GCA_020859875.1 Rikenellaceae bacterium | reverse complement strand
GGGTTACCGTATACCGGTTGCGTCCCGTATAATCGGATACGACCTCCGATACCTTTCCGTGCCAGAGCGGACACAGGGACTGATCGACCTCCAGGTCTCCGAACTTGTCGGTACGGAGCTTCAGCATGAAATCGTCGATATGCGTCCGGCCTTCGACCGGAGGCGCGACGGTTCCGGACTCGGTGTCTTCCATCTCGCCCACGGTATAGTCGTCGAGCGGCCCCGCCCAGACCACGAGGGTATATTTCCCTTCGGGCAGCGGAACGGAATGGAGGTAATCGTTCGTGAGGTGCGGCCCCGCTTCCGAATACCGTGCGACGTAATAACCGTCTTTATCGAAGGCGTAGACCGTCGTCTTATCCACTTCCTGACCGAAAAGGTTCTCCCCGGCGGCATTCCGCGAATAGTCGTAGGCAAGGACGATCCCCGGACGGCAATCCGAAAGATCCTCTTTGACACACCCCCAGAAGCCCATAAGGGCCAGCAGGAGCAGGCAAAGGCGGGTTATTTTACATCCGGTAGGCATTCGTGCGAACTTTTGGTTCATGAAAAAATGTTGGTAACGGGCCGGGGGACGATCTCATTTTCCCCCGGCATATGGAATCTCAGGCCCCGAGGCACTTTAATCTGCCATGTCTGGATAGATTGTCTGTTCGTTCCACGGTGCGACTGTAACCGTCACCTTGACCGACTTTTCGGTCTGGTTCGGGGTGTCGGTCAGGTCTTCGCCGTTGAACGCTATCGAGGCGACTTTATATACGCTGCCGCCTGCGAAAGCGACATCCCCACTGCCGCTTGCGGCAGTCTTGAAGCCCGTGACGGTGATATACTTGGGATCAGCAAGTTTTTCCGTGGAGTTGTTAGAGGCGTCCGTATAGGAGGTGTAGCGTTCGATATCGGTCAGTTTGACGATGACCTGCACCGGTTCCGGGAAGAGGGTATAGCCCCAGACTTTACCGTTCTCCGGCACAACGCTCTGGTTCGTAGATGTCGCAGTGGCCGGGGTGATCCAGTAACCCGCATAGTCGTCGAGGTCGACACTGTTCCCGATGGCGTATGCCGTTCCGCGCAGTTCACCGCCTACACTCGAAGTCGGATGGTACCCTTCGGCATAGATACCCGCAACCTTAAACGAAACAATGTCGCCGGCCTGCACGTTTTCTCCGATCTGCGCGGCTTTGATCTCGTGGATCTCCAGCCTCATCACTTTCGGGGTTACCGTGACTTCGGCAACGTACTCGTATGCCTTGTCATCCAGCACCCCGTCGTCGGAGGCATCCTTAGCCGTAATGCTCGCTTCGCCATCCAAAAGCGGACTGACGATATTGGTATGCTGACTACTCAGTGCGTATGTTTTCGCTTCTATTTCGGCCAGTGACGTACAATTCGATATATCCGTCAAGTTGGCGTCCGTCGCGTTGCAAAGCACGTAAACCTTTTCGGCCGAAGTCTCCACGGTGAAGACCTCCGAACCCTGGTGGTCTTGGTCATTGTCAAAATTATTGGCAACATCAAACGAATACACCGCGTTTTCGTCCGACACCTCACCGTCGTTCACCTTTTTCACGACTTCGCCGTTCGCGTTCAGGAAGTAAACGATACAATCGTCCACCGAGGCGTACTGACCCGTCAGCGATTCGGACTCCCCGATAGCCGCGGCGCGGCTGGCGGCCTGGGTCAGGGTCGACATATTCACGACCACGGTTTTGGTACCGCCGGAAGGGCCATCCTTAAGCGCGCCGTTGTTCTTCGAACAACCTACCAATGCCGCCGCGCCCAAAATTGTGATTAGAACTCTTTTCATACCAATTAAATTTAAAAGTGAGTGAAACGTATCAATTCCCTATCTGTTGCAGGTTGTGCTTGGCCGCTTCGCGGTCCTGCGCATCGCCCGATTCGAGCGCGCGACCGAACCAGACGCGGGCTTCGTCTTCGCGCTCCAGCATCATCAGCGCAACGCCTGTCGCATTGAACGCACGGAGATCGTCCCCTGCATCCGTCAATACCTCCAGCGCACCGCCGTAATCCCCCGCGTTCAGCAGGGCTACGCCCCGTTCGATGATGTCCGCCGCCGGATCTTCCATTACGTCGAAGTAGACCGATATGTAGCAGGCGTTACGCAGTTCGGGATAAAAATTGTCGAGCATGTAGCGATAGGGCCTGCCTCCGCGCAGTTTCTGCAACCGCTCTTTGCGGAATTCTGCCGGGGCGTTGTCAATGATCCCGAGCACTTCGTCGCGGAACTCCATGTCCGATCCGGCGACCATCCTGCGCAGGCCGTCCCAGTTCTCCTCCCCGTTGAACAGTTTGAAACTGCCCGAATCCAGCCCCTCCACTCCGGCGAGCAGGCGATCGCGCAGGGCCTCGGCACGGTTTTCCGCAAGTCGCCGGTTCAAAGACCAAGGCCCCTCTGGAGATGCATACCCCCAAAGCTCGATATGGTTCAGCCGGGTATCGCGGTCGTTCATCAACTTCACGATAGCCGCCTCGAGATCTTTCAGTGCGGCCTCGTTGCCGAAATCCGCCGGCACGAGTTCCGCCCGGTTCACCCGGAAATAGACAGCCATGTCGCGGGCGCCGAACGACCAGCGGCGGTTGACCTCTTTCACCACCGGGCGACGCACGACGCCGGGAGCTACTTTCGGTTCCGGCTGCACGTAAAGGACTGCCCCGGCCACCGACTCTTCATCGCCGAGGATCACCCCGCCGGCACAGCCGACAATCTTCTGCCTCACGCCCAACCGCACCTCTTTCCTCCACCGTTGGTAGGGGACGGTACACGCGTAATGCAGCGCCTCCCCGGCCGGGGCCGTAGCGGTCTGCGGCACAGCTTCCTTGCGAAGCAGCCTTTCCTGCCGTTCGCGGGCGGCACGGCGGCGGCCGACCACCTCGGCCTCAGGCAGGTACAGCGTATCGCTGCCGTTGCAGAGGAACGGGGCGACCACGGCCTTGTAGTCGCTGCGCGGGGTCTTCTCTTGTCCTTCCACCGTGAAACCGACCCGCACTTCGCGGCGGTCGCGCGCAATTTCGGCCCCGGAAATTTCGAGGCGCCCCTGCCCGAACGAGAGCGCCGGGAACAACAGCATCGGAATGAATTGGTTCTTTTTCATCTTACCGGATCATAAAGATTATCGAGACGCCCGCTTTCGTAATCCCGAAATAGTGTTTTGTATCCTTGTTGCGCCGCGCGCCGCATTTCACGCAATCGTACCGCGCGTAATCCGAGTAGGCGTATCCCCCGCCCAGGGTCGCCTCCAGGTTCCAGCGGCGGCCCAGGATCCACGAATAACCGTACGAGAACCCGGCTCCGACAGCCCAGCCTTCATACCTGCTGCCGCGCACCGCATCGCCATGCCACAACAGGCGCGTGGCTCCGATATTATAT
>JAJBVJ010000233.1 GCA_020859875.1 Rikenellaceae bacterium | reverse complement strand
TTATAATAGTTCCGGGTGGTACGAATATTAAAAAATTTAATCCCAATTCCAAATTCATCGAAGCCAAACTGCCGCATATGTCACGGATATGAACTAATAGGGCGCATACTTGCAGTATGCGCCCTAACTCGTTAAAATATTACCGTATCAACCCAAAGCCCTTTTCAGGTCTGCGATCAGGTCTTCCGCATCCTCGATCCCGACCGAAACCCGGAACAGGGTGTCGGTGATGCCGATCTCCCGGCGGGTTTCTTCCGAAAGGCCCACATGGGTCATAAGGGCGGGAAGTTCGATGAGCGACTCTACCCCACCGAGGCTCTCGGCCAGGCTGAAAAGCTCCAATTTGGAAAGAAACTGCTCGGCATCGGCAAGACTGCCCTCTATCTCGAACGAGAGCATCCCGCCGAAACCCGTCGCCTGCTTTTTGATTATATCGTGTCCCGGATGGTCTTCGAGTCCGGGGTAGAGAACTTTTGTGACCCGGGGATGCGATTTGAGGAAACCGGCTACCGCCATGGCATTTTTCTGGTGGCGCTCCATTCTGACCGCCAGGGTTTTAAGCCCCCGTATGTTCAGATAGGAATCGAACGGCGAGAGGACGGCACCGCAGTTGTTCTGGATGCCACGGAGTTTTTCGTATAACCGGTCATCGTTGGTAAGGAGGGCTCCGCCGAGCACATCGCTGTGCCCTCCAATGTATTTGGTGGAACTGTGCACGACGACATCCGCCCCAAGTGCCAGCGGCTGCTGAAAATATGGAGAGAGGAAAGTATTGTCCGAGACCACGAGAATTCCGCGGGCATGAGCCCTTGCCGCAAGGGCAGCAATGTCGCAAATACGGATCATCGGGTTGGTGGGCGACTCTATCCAAAGCACTTTGGTATTCGGTCTTACGGCCCTGTCGAACTCGTCCGGATCGCTCAGATCTACATACGATACTTCGAGCCCGGGTATAAGTTCGTCGAAAAGCCGTCGCGTTCCGCCGTACAGGTCGTCGAACCCGACGACATGGTCTCCCGGCGAGAAAACCACCTGCATAAGGGCGTATTCGGCCGCAAGACCCGAGGCGAAGGCCAGCCCATACTTCGCATTCTCCAGCGAGGCCAGTTTAGTTTCATAGGCGCTACGCGTGGGATTATCCGAGCGGATATACTCGAAACGGGAGTGAGCCCTGCCCGGCTTATCCCAGATGAAAGTGGTTGAAAGGTGGATAGGGGTTACTACCTCGCCCACCGATCCGGGGCGGGAATCGACCTCTTCCCCTGCATGGATGGCCTTGGTCGAAAAACCCCGGTATTTATTCTTGCCCGACATATTATATGTTTAAAAGTTCGCCCGGCAAAGCTAATCATAACCGCGGTCAATCACAATAACATAAAGATGGTAAATGCGGGGAGAATATACCTACTCCCAGAAACGTGTCATAATACGGCGGTAATACTCGATCATCCGACCGAAATTATCTATCGATATATGTTCGTTACGGTTATGGATCGTCTGCTGCTCGTATTGATTTAGATAGATCGGCAGGAACCTATAAACATTATCGCTCACTATCTGGTATTTATAGGCATCGGTGCCGCCAACGGTAACGTACGATGTGACTATGGCGTCGGGATAAATTTCCCCTACTATCTCCTCGATAATGCTGAAACCGCGAACATCGGTCGGTGACATACCCGAAGGCTCCCGGGTGTTCACCGTGGTAATTTCCACATCGTAACCACTGCATATCCGCTCAACATGGGCCAGCACGTCTGCAACCGTATTGCCGGGCAGGATACGGAAATTTACCGTCACCTCGGCTTCGGGGGCAATGACATTGGCGGCATCGCTCCCTTTGGCCATCGTTACGGCCGTGGTTGTCCGTACCAGAGCGTTGGTTGAAGCATCCGAACTGAGCTTCTTCAACAACAACCCTTTCATAAGCCACCGGTTGGCTATGGCCAGCCTTGAAGCCAGCGGCATGGCCCCGCCTACATTATCGAGAAATCCCTCTATGGGCGGGATCAGTTCGAGCGGCATCTGGTTATCGTTCAACTTTGTAATTATCTCGGCCGCTTCGACCAGGGTACTGCGTACCGGCGGCATGGAAGAGTGACCCCCTACCCCTTTTACCTTGATGGTCATGGTATAAAAACCCTTCTCGGCCACACCGACCAGGGCCAGCGGTCTGTTCACACCGCCGATTCCGGGAGCCCCTATGATTCCGCCTTCATCGTAGACCGCATCGAATCGGAGTCCCTGTTCCCGAAAATACTTTGCTATTTCCACCGCACCGTGAAGCCCTCCGTTCTCCTCGTCCTGTCCGAAGGCGAACCATATATCCTGGCGAGGGACGAACCCTTCGCCGATGAGAGCATCCGCAGCCTCCATTACGGCGAAAAGCATGCATTTCATATCGAGCGTTCCCCTCCCGTATATATTTCCCCCGGCGACCGCACCGGAAAAGGCGGGATATTCCCACCGGTCGAAATATTCGCCCGGGTGTTCCCGGCGGTCGTCGTCGGGGAAAAAGACATTTTCCCCGACGGTCTCTATGCCGTCCTGGTCCCCCTCCACATCGGCGGGAACCACATCGTAATGGGATAAAAAGAGTATCGGTTTACCGGCACCGCCACTCCCATGCCAGTGAAATACCAGCCCGTAACCGTTTATAACCGTAAAATCCATAGTTTCGTAGATTCGAGGGTAGGAATCCGCCAGGTATTGCTTGAACCGGTCGAACGGTGCCAAATCCACTTCGGTATATTCTGCAGCGCCCACCGTCGGAATGCGTATCCCTCCCGCAAAGCGGTCGAGCGACTGTTCCGTTACGGGAAATACGGCCATATCGCCCTCGATATCGTTTTGTTGCCCATGGTCGAACGGGTAGGTTAATGTCCGCACCAGAAGTACCGCGGCAAATATGAGCAGGAGAAGAAGGATAACCAAAAGTGCTATTTTCAACGCTTTTCTGCTTTTCATTATACATAGTCGTTTTACGATGTCCCGACAGTTGCCGCATGGACACAATCCGATATTCAATTTCTGTTCCAAGTATAAATGTGGGAATTCTCCGGCCAATATGCAAACTATTTCCGTTCCTTGTAAAACAGGAACGGAAATAGTGTATTTGGCTTCGATTTTGCAAAATATGAGACAGTTTATTTAGCATGCCATCGAGTTCCCTTATGAAGATAATCCGTTCCAAAGATATTCCCGACAGCAGGAAAAACGAATCCACCTTTGTCGTGGTAAAATCGCTACCGGGCCGGTTCTACATAAGCCGTACGGGGGAAGGGAAAGTACTTTACAACGAGGACGGACAGATCAGGCTGAATATAGAACGTAAGGGCGAGATCGACATTGCCACGGGGAAAATGGTCTTTATCCCGCCTTCGAGCGATTTTACCATATTCGTCTCCGCAGCCTCCTGCTTTTATCTCTACCGCATTTCGGTCAAACACCATTTTACCGAGTCCGCCCTACCGATACAATGGCTTTATGAAACCGGAGAATACCCTCCAACCGACGAATACTGCCAGATTGAAGCTCATCAGAAGGTGGCCATGTTCTTCTCTGCCCTGGCCGGTTATATCGAGGACGGCCTCTCGGCCCACCAACTCTATACTCATAAGGCCCATGAACTGCTCTTGCTGCTGAAAAACTACCATCAGCGTGCGGAATTATCGCGGTTTTTCCGCCCGCTTATCGAGAGAGATCACGAATTTTCCGATTTCATACTGGCAAATTACCGCTCCTACCGTACCGTACAGGAGCTCTCCGATGCATCGTGTCACAGCCTCTCGGCATTCAACCGGCTGTTCCGTAAAAATTTCGGGAGTGCTCCGTATGCGTGGATAAAGCAGCAGAGGGCCAATGATATTTTCTACGACCTGACGGTAACCAATACCCCCATAAAAGAGATCTCGGCCGACCATGGTTTCGGCTCACTATCCCAATTTACCACCTTCTGCAAACGCAATTTCGGCCAGGGCCCACGACAGCTCAGAAAAATGCACTCGGTGTGCGCCGACGCCATGCCCGGACATAAGCACGAATTGTAAACCTAAAGGAACGAATAGTAAAGCGCCGCCGATTTTGTTGGAGGCGTTTTTGCAGGTATTATGGCTGTGGTTCTTTGATAAGACGGGTTTTTCATATGAGTTTTAAAATTGAATATTTCAGTAATCTATACAATATAAAATAGAATAATCTATATAGGAAACCGTAAACCATTTCGTCCCTCTTCCGACAATGCGGGACAAAGCGTTTGCGGCAACCGCCAACACCATTATTATTTAAAAATAACATTCCCATGAAACTAAACACATTCTCTCTGGCTGCGGCTGCGATCGGATTATGCCTCGCATCATGCAGTAATGACAACACACCGGGCGAGATGCCGGTCGATCCGACGGACAACGGCGCTCCGGCATCCTTTACCTTGACCATCAACGAACCCGTGTCGCGGGCTGACCAGGAGGGTAACTCCCTGGACGCCGAATCACGGTTCGTAACCGCCGACATATTCATATATGCCGACAATACCCTATCGAAGCATGTGCGCCTCACCAAGGACGATTTCACGCCGTCCGGCGACCATGTTTATACCACCACCGACCCTATCGTTTCCACCACAGGTGAAAAAGAAATTTACGTGGGCCTGAATATGCCCCAGTCACTCGGTGCCGCCATGGCGGCCATACCCAATAAGAGTGCTCTATACCTTTTGGGCAACACCGACAACTATAACCTCTCCAGCACTTCGGCAAGCGAAGGCTTTGTAATGTTCAGCACCGAACCGGCCGTGGAGACACTCGTGGCCGATGCCAATAATTACGTAACCGCCAAGGTGGGAAGGCTCGTTGCCAAAGTGACCGTGGAAAAAGGAAGTTCGCTGGAACTGACCATTCCGGGCGGGGAACTCGACAATCTTAATTTCTCCATCCGCAACAGCAACAAACTTTTCTGGCCCTACCAGAAAAAAGAGGGGGAATATAGTTTACGACCCCAATTATCTTGCGAGCGAATGGAATGCAACCGATTTTAATCAGGGAACCGATTACGATCCGGTAGACGAATATGACACTCCGGTTCTCAGCCGTGAGGTGAAATATACTCCCGAGAACACCAACCAGGAGACTCTTCAAAGGGAAACTACATATGCCTCGGTACGTGCCGAATTTATACCGGAATATTTCACCACTGCCAACGGAGACCTTGTGGCAAACACATCGAGCTCCGCTAAATCGTTCTGGGTCGTTAAACTCGACCAAACCGGCGAGACCTATTATTTCGATAATGACACCGATGCCGATACCTTCGCCACGAACCAGGGATCGGTAAGCGACGAATATAAGAGCGGTTACTGCTATTACAACCTTTTCCTCAATCCCAACGGGAACTTCCAGACCCTGCGCAATAACTTCTATCAGTTGCGTATAACCAGTATTACAGGTCTGGGTAATCCGAATCCGGAAGATGGTGGAAACGAAGAAAAACCCGTTACAAGGCCTGCAAACATTTACGTGGACGTGGACATCCAGCCCTGGACGGTTGTTCTCGACGACTACGATTTGTACTAATAACGATCTACCCCGCCCTCCGGCGGCAAACATATTTACCGCCGGAGCACGGGTATATCCGTCAGTTGAATGAGTATGAAGACAAAAACGTTAAAATATATACCGGTATTTTTCCTGGCTGCCGCAGCCGCCCTCTCTTGTGTTAAGGAGGACGGTATAGACGACTGCCCGCCGGATGAGCTCGAATCTCTAATTCTCTATGTGGATTTTTCGAGCCATCTGTACAATAACAGGGAATCGGAGCTTCAGGATGAAGTTGCCGCCATGTATGTCTTTGTCTTCGACCACGACGGATATTATATCAAAACACTCGTGGATGAAAATCCGGCCATCGGGCCCGATTATTCCATGGCGATAGGCCTCGATCCGGGCAATTACGAGTTCATCGGCTGGTCGAACCTGCACCGCAGTTTCAAACTGTCCGATCTGGATCTGCAGGCGGGAAAGACCACAGTCGCGGATCTGTTCATAGAGCTCGATCTCGACGGCGGGGATACCCTCGACGACCTTCCCGACCATCTCCATTACGGACTGGTGCGCGAACCCTCTACCAAGGCTGCCTCGCAGCAGGCCTACTACATGGAGCTCGACCGGTATACAAACACAATAAACATTGTCACCGAAGGACTCGAGCCCGACCAGGACGATTACCTCTATGTGATCGGAGACCGCAACGGGAAGTACGGATTTTACAGCGAAGATCTATCCGACAGCTGGGTATATTATACAACCTATTGCGATAAGGACTCCGACGGCCAGTTGAGCGCTTCACTCCGTGTACTCCGATTGTTGGAAGATCACCTCGATTCGACTATAATGATCGAGAATGTCTCTACCGGAGAGGCTCTTTTCGACGACTTTCTGATCGTGCGGTTGCTTTCCATGCGCGAACAGGGGGAGTATGTAAACTTCGAAACCAAGCATGAATACACCATAAAACTGATCTTCTCGGGAAGACTCCTGGTGGCAATTACCATAGACGGATGGATAGTTTACCGACACGACGATTACGAAGTGTAGACCCGGCCGTAAGAAAATTTATACTATGGAATATCCTATCGAATAAAATATCAGGAATATAATATCACTATCGAATATACTATAAGCATGCGTGCAGGCAGAATTGCCTGCACGTTTTTTATATACCGGTAATCAGTTCCCGCTGTTTACCGAAAAAGACAACCCGCTGCTTCTCGCCCGTTTCCGAGATGAGGGTAGATACCCTTTTCATGGAATTTATCCATCCCTTGATCTTGTCGAAGGATCTCTCCTCCATGGAAGCTGTCCCGTTGAGCAGGAATGTTCTTATCAATCCCAGTTTGTTATTGGGATTTTCGTAATATTCGTAGGCCGTGTCGAAGCTTATATTCGATACATAAAAATTGACCTTCTTGCCGGTATCTCCGTAACAACCGTTGCAGGCGATCTGTTCCATCTCTGCGATCAACGCCAACAGATCGTTCTTAATGTTTTCGACCTCGTCCGGTTTGAGCAGGTAGATACTCGAAAAATGTTTAATGTCGTCTACAAGATACAGGAAGCAGTTTTTATCCCAAATGAAGTTGGAGACCGAGAAATTCCTTACCTCTTCCATGTGCGCAAGCTGATTCTTGCGTACGCGGTCGCAGATGGAAATATCCGAGTAAGGGACGACGCTTCCGGCATTGCCCGTAAAATAGGCCCATTTGAAGATCAGAAACTTGGTCAAATGTTCATATTTATAGTAGACCGCTTGGGGGAGCATATTGCAGTTGGCACCCAATTCCGATCCCGGCTGGCTGGCAAGCTGGCGCAGCAATATGATGAAGTTCTCCATCATAAGGTAGTCCACCTCGCTGGGATTGAGAAAATCGACCAGGGTCATTTTCAGCGGACGGCTCTTTTTTGGGATGGAGCCGATAATGTTATCGAGCGAAAGGCCGAGGGATTGGGCCACGGTAGCTATCTCGGAAAACGTAAAGGGAACCTCCATCCGCAGCCGCCTGTAAACCGCCTCTTTCTCGATCTGGAGTATATCGGCGAGCACTGCCGATATTTTGGTATTTTGGGGTACGGACTCACTGACCATACCTATAAAATTCTCGAATAAAAGCTGATATTTCATCTATATAAATTGGTTTTATGGAAAAACCGGACATGAAATTAATAAATTTTTGAATAGCAAATCTTTTAGTGTTACAAAAATAACAATTTTACACAATATTGCAATCGCTTTTTGCCGTAAGCGATAGATTATAAAATATAAATATACATTAATTGTAATTTACGTTGAATTATTGTTCCTATATCGTAATTCCGGAAAAACGGCAGCACCGATTTGTGGACTGACCGGTTATTCGGGTTCAGCAGCTAACCGCTGTGCCTTGATACCCGCGCGGTGGAAGCGAATATGCCGACGATGCAGAGCGCTATGAATATCAGAAATGCCGTTCTCAGACTATCCATAAAAGCCGGGAACAGCGGCGGGGTTATGGTGTTGGTGCCCACATGGAAAGAGATGGCCATTCCCGCGATACCCATACTTACTGCCTGGCCCGTAAGGCGCATCGTCCCGGTTGCGGCCGAGGCGGCCGAATAATCCTTCCTGTCTACCGATCCCATGATAACGTTCGTATTGGGCGATGAAAATATCCCGAATCCCACACCCAGAAGCATCAGCAGCAGGATTATTATCCAGTATGGGGTCGTCATCGAAAGAAATACCAGGCCCACCAGCCCCGCCACTATGACGACCATCCCGGCAGTCGCAAGTTTAGAGGGTTCGAAATGCCGTGACAGTTTACCGGCCAGCAGCGAAAATACCGATTGCACCACAGCCTGGCTTATAAGGATCAACCCGGCATTGCTCGCTTCAAGTCCCCTGACGTATTGCAGGTAGAGACTGAGCATAAAGGCGATACCGGCCGTAGCGGCATAATTGATCAGGGCGGCCAGCGACGAGAGAGTAAACACTTTATTACCCGTGAATAATCTCAGATTGAAGACCGGGGAACGGTGGTGCAGCTCGTACCACCCGAAGAGCGCCAATGAAACTATCCCGACCCCCAGCAAAACGATCCCTTCGGTTTTGGGCAGAGAGGTAAACCCGTAGATCAAAGTACCCAGTCCGATCCCGTAAAGCAGGCTTCCGGTAATGTCGAACTTTTCCCCTTTGGCCTCCGTCCACTCCCCTTTGAGCAGGAAGTGGGCGAGCAGCAGCACTGCAAGGCCCAGTAAGGCCGGGAATATGAAAATGGAATGCCATCCGAAATAGTGGGTGAGAAGCCCCCCGAAGAAAGGCCCTGCGGCCAGAGCGGCGTAGACCACGGCTGCATTTATACCGAGTGCATAGGCCCGTCTTTCGGGCGGGAAGAGGGAGGTCAGTATGGCGATGTTAGTCCCGAATACCATGGCACTGCCGATACCGGAGAGGAATCGGAGTAAAATGAGGGTATGCCCGTTGGGAGCGAAAGCGCAAGCCACGGTACATATCACGAAGAATATGATGCCGAGCATAAAGACCTTCCTTCGTCCCACTATATCGGCTACCCGGGCGAAAGGGATCTGGAATATTGCGGTGGAAATAATATAAGCCGTGGCCATCCAGGTGAGCATAACGGCATTCATGCCGAATTGGGTCCCGATCCGGGGAAGGGCCAGATTGAGCGACGAGCCCATGAAGGGCACCAGGAATGCGGCGCAGCAAAGCACAACCAGCCCCCTTCGGGCATCGCGGGAATCTATATTTTTACGGCCTACCTCCTTTATTTTATCTGCCATCTATTCTGCGAATAATCGGAAAGAAAATTATACAAAAACAAAACCAGCCGGCCTTCTCCCACACACGAGAGTTTTAACTGCGTGGGATTCAGAATTTCAGACATCGAGCTTTACTACCGTGATTCCGGCCCCGCCCTGCTCCACATGCTCGTCTGCGGCCGAGATCACCAGATCGACAGTGCGCAGGTAGCGCCTTATCTCCTCCTTTAGCGCTCCCGTCCCTTTCCCGTGGAGTATTCTCACTTGGGAAGCACCGACCATAATCGCATCGTCGATAAAATCCTCGACCCGCTCCAAAGCCTCCGCAGCGCGCATTCCGCGCAGGTCTATATTCTGTGAGAAATTTAGTTTTCGCTTTTCAACATCGGTGCTGACCTTTACGGTGGGGGCTGTGGGTTTATGCTGTTTGCGGAACTCGGAATTGGAAACGACGGTCAGTTTGTCCAGGGCCACCCGGGTGGTTATCTGTCCGAAAGCCACGGTCGCCCTTTTTCCCTTTATTTCCATAACCTCCCCGGCCACCAGCTGGCCATCCATCTTTACTTTGCTGCCCACCACCGGCACCGATGGCAATATTTCCTGTTCCCGGCCGGAAGATTCGGATTTTTTCTCTCCCCGTCTCTGCTCGCGTTTTTGACGGCGGCGTTCGATCTTTTCCATCTCACGGTCGATCCGCGAGGTTTCACTCCCGGAATCTTCGTCCGTCAGGTTTTCACGGAATTGTTCAATATTGCGCCGGACCAGGATGGTCGTATCTTTGTCGGCTTGCGACTCCCGTATATCCCGCACGGCACTTTCGATGATCCTGTTGGCCTCGTCGGTTATCTTTGCCGCACGGTCTTTGGCCTCCCTGATGATCTGTGTGCGCTGGCGGCGGATATCCTCCAGCTGAAGGGCATATTTTTGCTCCAGCTCCCCGACCTTTCGGTCGGCGACACGTATCCTCTCGCGCTTCTGCTCCCAGTAGCGACGGTCGCGGGCGACTTCGCGCAGCAGGCGTTCCAGATTAACCCGGTCGCTGCCCGCATTTTCCGCGGCCTTTTTTATGATTGCTTCCGGAAGGCCCGTCTTTCGGGCGATCTCGATGGCGAAGGAACTTCCCGGCATACCCATTTCGAGTTTAAAGAGCGGACGGATATTCTGTACATCGAAGGTCATAGCCCCGTTCACCACTCCTTCGGCATTGGAGGCATAATATTTTAGGTTGGAATAGTGGGTCGTGATCACACCGTAGCACCCTTTTTTCTCGAAATCTTCCAGCAGGGCCTCTGCGATAGCACCGCCGATTACGGGTTCGGTTCCCGTGCCGAATTCATCTATCAGTATCAAAGATTTTTCTCCCGCCCCCTGCACCATCCTTTTCATATTGAGCAGGTGGGAACTATATGTGCTGAGGTCGTTGTCGATGGACTGCTCGTCACCGATATCCACAAATATGGATTCGAAGAGCGGGAACTGAGAATTTTCGAGCACCGGCACCGGGAGCCCATGCTGGAGCATTATCTGGAGCAGGCCCACCGTTTTGAGGCAAACCGATTTACCGCCGGCATTGGGCCCCGAAATAATTAAAATTCGTTTCCGACGGGTGAGTACCATATCGAGCGGGACGATCCGGCGACCCTCTTTTTTAAGGTTCTGCTCGAGCAGCGGGTGGCGGGCACTTCGAAGTTCGAGCACCCCGTCGTCGGAAATCAGCGGTGCAACGCATCCGTTTGCCGAGGCGAAACGTGCCTTGGCACGGATCAGATCCATCGACACCAGAAACAGGCCGCTGGCCGATATACCGTCGAGTTCGGGCCTTATCGAGTCGGTAAATTCGGTGAGCAGCCGGACGATTTCCCGGCGCTGGCTATACTCGAGTTCCCTCATCTCGTTGTTGAGCTCCACGATCTCGGCAGGTTCGATATATACGGTCTTACCCGTAGACGACTCGTCGTGGACGATTCCGGGAAGTTTGCGCTTGTTGGAAGCCGTAACGGGAATGACGGCCCTTCCTTCGCGGATGGAGACCGAAGCCTCTCCATCGACGATACCCGCCGAGCGGGCCTGGGCCAGAATCGACCGAAGGCGTTTGGATACCTGCCCCTCGCGGGCCCGCATATCACGCCGGATTTCGGCCAGTTCCGGCGATGCGTCGTCCTTTATATTCCCGTGGCGGTCTATAATGCGGTCGATCCTTGCGGCGATCCAGCCGTAGGGTTCCACCGCGACGGCAAGGGGCCGCAGCAGCGGATAACTCGATTCCCCGCGTCCCACGAAGAAATCCCGTATGCCGCTTATAAGGGTGAGCGCAGCCTTTAGCAGAGCCAGCTCCTCCGTCTCGAGGAATGTCCCCTCGATGCGGGCTTTGTCCACTACCGGGTTTATATCGTAATATTCCCCGGTGGGAAAGCCGCTCTCCATAGTCAGGGCATAAGACATCTCACTGCATACTCCAAGCCTGTACTCGACCTCGGCCCGGTCGCACGAGAATCCCTCACCGGCAAATATATCCCTGGCGCCCTGCGTTGTGCAAAGGGCCTCGACCTGTTCGCGTATCCGGTCGAAACCCAGTTTACTGCCTATTTCCATGATGAAAAATTCTGAGATTCGGTTCGATCGACCGGCCCGGCCCCGTGTAAACCACAAATGTCCGCTCTTTTGCCGGCCGCAGAAGAGTTTAGGTTTTTATCCTTATTCACCGTTTATTTTTTCTTACCGCCGAATACGGAAATATTTACGTAACGGGCGGGATTCTCCTTGACATCTTCCAGAAGGCGTGCCAGGTTCGCAGAGGCTTCGACAAGCGAGTCGTAGAGGTCTTCGTCCTTTAGGAGCTTACCGATCGATCCTTCACCATGGTTGACATCCCCGATGAGGTTATTGAATTGTATAAGTGTGACAGATAGGTTATCGATAAGTTCGGGCAGATTCGTACTGCGCAGGGAATCGGTGAACCCTTCTACATTTTCCAATATATTGTCTATGCGTCCGGTGTTATTTCTAAGGGTTGCAGACAGGTCGTTTATATCACCTATGATACCTTTCAGCGAACCCTGTTCCGAACTGAGGACGGTATTGAGCGAGCCCGTGACCCCGGCGAGATTGGAAAAGATCCGTGTAATACTTTCCGTATTTCCTTCGACGAGTTTATTGATGCTCTCGAGGGTCGCCGTCAGGTCGTTTATTAGCGAACCCGCCTTCTGCTTGATAAATTCTATATCCGACCCCGAGAATCCGAGCATCCCGTGGTCGGCATAAGAGCGGATGGTATCGCCGCTGTGCACATACCTTTGCGAGGAACCGAACTCGATCTCGATCGCCTTCCCTCCCAGCAATCCGTCGCTGAATATCTTTGCCGTAGAGTTTTCCGGTATTTTGTACTTCGAACGGATACTCATCTCTACAATTATCTTATCCGATCTCTGCGGGTCGTACTTAATGTCGCTTATAAGACCTATCTTGAATCCTTTGACCATGACCGAACCGGATTTCTGAAGCCCGTTTACTTCATCGTATGAGGCATAATATAGGCTGTTGCGTTTGAACAGGTCCTGTCCTTTGAGGAAATTTATTCCCCAGTAGAGGCAGACGAGCGTAATCAATGCAAATATGCCGACCTTTACTTCACTCCTGAGTTTCATATTCACTTTTTTTCCTTAATTGCCCTGCGCCATGTGGACCCCGGGCAATAATTAATCCTATTTTTACCGGTCCGTAATACTTCTTGCCTCTGAAACCGGAATCTGAACCCCGCCCCGGAAAGCAACTACGAACGCATCGGAGGTCTGCTCCCTCACTTTCTTCTGGAGAGTGGAGGCCTCCTCGTAGGTCGAACACGAACCCACGTAATATTTATATAATCCGTCTACCGTCCTTTCGGTGATTCCCAGATTTTTGTGCGGTTTCAATACACTTCCGTTGTGACCAAGGCGGGTGCGTGAACTGCAGACCTGGATCATATATACTACGGGGCCCTGTGCCGACACCGCAGCAGCGTTGGCGGGTACACTGCCCGACGGGGCGCTCCCCTCCTCGACGAGTATCGTCCGGCCGTTGTTTTCCACCCGGCTTTTATATTCGCTAATTGCATTGAACAGCGCGGCGGCGATCTTATTCTGTCCGGAGTCCGAAGTCAGCACCTTACGGTCGTGGTCATTCGGAAGGAATCCCAATTCTACAAGGACGCTGGGCATGGTGGTTTTCCAAAGCACGAGTATGGGCTGCTGGCGGGCACCCAATACCGGAATGGGTGTTTCCTTCTTGTAACGCTCCTGTATGATATCGGCAAGCCGCATACTCTGTTCCTGGTGGACATACTGCATCAGGGAGAACATTATATAGCTCTCGGGGTCGTTAGGTACGAAGCCCTGGTATTTTGTCGTGTAATCGTCTTCATATACCACAACGCCGTTCTCCCTCATGGTGACATCGAGGTTTCTTTCATAATGGCCTTCTCCCATTACCAGGACTATCGAACCCGAGGGGGCGTTTTTCTCCACGGCATCCACATGTATCGATATAAAAAGGTCTGCCTTGGCTTCGTTTGCAATATCACCCCTTTTTGCAAGCGGTATGAGCACATCCGTCTCCCGGGTATAAATGACCTTGACGTCCGGAAGGTGCTTTTGGATCAGCGCTCCGAGTTTTTTCGATACGCTGAGTACAATATCTTTTTCGTATGTTTTTCCGTAGGTGGTTCCCGGATCGGTACCTCCGTGACCAGGGTCGATCACGATCGTCTTTACCGCCGAGTAATTTTGCCCGCCCGCGAAGGTCGCCCCGCACAACAAAAATACCAACGTGCACGTTAGGCAGACAATTACCGGATAGGAGGGAACTTTCATCGGAGCAAATTAATGTATCTCTAATTTTTTGACTACTTTTGATGTCGAAAAACTGCGTTCAAAGCACCGCCGGACGAGGTTTTCCCGTTTTTGCCGACTTGTCGGCAAAGGTAATAAATTTTCGGCAATTTGATTAAGAAAGGGCTCAAATACCTCATAGCCGTCGCGGCATTCGCCCTGTGGGGACATCTCGTTTTCGGGACGTCCCTTAACGGTATATATGAAGGCTCTTCTTTCCAGAATCCGCCCCCGCTTCCCGAGGATGTCGCGGTGCCGAGCCCCGAATGGGACTCGACCGGATTCAATCCCAATGCTCCGAGTTCGAACCTCAATCCGGCCAATCCGCCCGACACCCCCAGGCAAAGTATCGACGATAGGAATCCGTACGATTCACTCACCATAGAGACGCCCTACCACCGGGACACCACTCTGAATCCAAGGACACAATTCCTGCCCGAGAGCTTCTTCCCGGATTCGGTGATAGTGGATACCACCGACCATCTGGTCATTATCCCCGAGGATTCCATTGCGGGAGACACCATCCATTCCAGCGGCGGATTCCTCGACGATATAATTTACGGAAAGAATAAGGACTCGCTGATATATAAGGCGCGACTCAAAAAGGTCTACATCTACGAGCAGGGCGACATCGACTACCAGAACCTAAACCTGAAGGCCGACTTTATCGAGGCAGACCTCGAGACCAAAAAGATAATTGCCATCGGCCGCCAGGACGATTCCACGGGGGTATGGACGCGCCCCGAGTTTATGGAAGGGGGCTCCCTCTACACAGGTGATACCCTCGTATATAATCTGGAATCCAAGATCGGAAAGACAAAAAACGCCGCCACCCAGGAGGGGGACGGCTACATAATCGGGCGGGACATAAAGAAAATGGCCGACAATACGGTCAATATCGCCGGCGGGAAGTATACCACCTGCGACCATATCGAACATCCCCACTTTTACCTTGCCATGACCAAGGCGAGGCTCATCCCCGGGAAGAAGGTAATTATCGGGCCTTCCTACCTCGTGCTGGAAGATGTGCCGATCTATTTCCCGCTTATCCCTTTCGGTTTCTTCCCGGTAATGAGCGGGCCCAAATCTGGGTTCATAATGCCCTCGTACGGTGAAGAATCGGTAAAGGGGTTTTTCATCCGCGAAGGTGGATATTATTTCGCCATCAACGACTATATCGACGTAACCGCCCTGGGGGGATATTACACCCTCGGATCGTGGGAAGCGTCACTGTCTTCCCGCTATATCAAGCGCTACAAATATTCGGGCAGCCTGAATGCCCGGTTTTCGAAAGATATTATAGGCGAGAAGGGAAGTGCGGACTATGTCAACCAGGATAATTTCAATATCCAGTGGACACATACCCAGGATTCGAAGTTTCGCCCCAACTCGACCTTCGCCGCCAGCGTCAATTTCCAGACCAGCGGCTACTCGAAGCACGGCTCAAACAATATTAACGACTATGTGAGTTCGCAAACCAACTCGTCCGTATCTTACTCCAAGACGTGGGCGGGTAAACCTTTCTCACTGTCTATGCGTTTCCAGCATTCGCAGTACTCTCCCGACACTACCGTTTCGCTCACCTTCCCCGACGTAGCCTTCAATATCCAGCGGATATATCCTTTCAAAAGGAAGAACCCGCAGGGAAGGGAGCGCTGGTACGAGAAAATCTCGATGCAGTATACGGGCACCATGACCAACAGCGTGAAAGTCCACGAAAGGGATCTCTTCTCCGAAGAGATGTTCAAAAACATGAAGAGCGGTGTGAACCATACTATCCCGGTCTCTACCTCTTTCAACCTGTTCAACTACCTGAACGTAAGCCCGAGCTTCAACTACAACGAGCGGTGGTTCTTCCGCAAGATAGAACGGGAGTGGGATCCCGACCTTGCCCAGCAGATAACGGCCGACACGACTTACGGCTTTTACCGCCTATATAATTACAGCGTTTCCGTATCGGCATCCACGAAGCTCTACGGGATGTTTCAATTCGGTGAGAATTCGAAAATAAAGGCGATCAGACATGTGCTGACCCCAACGATCAGCGCCTCTTGGGCACCGGATTTCGGCGATCTTAAATACGGTTTCTATCAGAATATCCAGACCAGCGAAGACGGAACCATCGGCATCTATTCCCCGTATCAGGACAATGCTTACAGCGTACCGAGCAGGGGTCAGCAGGCATCGATAAGTTTCGGTTTGTCCAACAACCTCGAAATGAAGGTACGCAGCGACAGGGACACCACGGGGGAAAAGAAGATCAAGATTATCGACGATTTCCGATTGAGCGGCTCCTATAATTTCCTTGCCGAGCAGTTTAAGCTCTCGACCATTTCGGCGAGCCTTCGAACGACCATCGTGAAGAACCTGGGCCTGAACGTAAATGCCACTCTTGACCCCTACGCCCTGGATGAGAACGGGACGAGGATAAATAAATTCCTTATCAGGGAAGGAAAGCTTGTGAGGCTCACGAGCGCATCTACCTCTTTCGGCTACTCGTTCAATTCGAGCAAGGGCCCTTCGGGGGCGGTGAACGACATAAACAGCGCGGGTATGCCCACTATCGAACAGGAAGCGATGTTCGCCGACCAGGGGATCGTCGACCCGGCATTGAGGCGGATGATGATGGTCAACCAATACTACGATTTCGACATCCCGTGGAATATCGGGTTCAGCTATTCGTTCAGTTACAGCAAACCGGGCCGGACATCTTCGGTCAACCAGACACTGAGCTTCAACGGCGCCGTGACCCCCACCCCGAAATGGGGCGTCAATTTCAGCGGCGGTTACGACTTCGAGAAGAACAAGCTGACCCCGGGAGTGGTTTCCATCAACCGCGACCTGCACTGCTGGACGATGAGCCTTAGCTGGGTGCCGGTCGGGTACCGCAAAAGCTGGAGTTTCACCATACGCGTGAAATCGGCCGTGCTGCAGGACCTCAAATACGACAAGCGCAACTCCTACTACGACAATATTTACAGCTACTGACCACCCGGTGCCTCTCTGGCACATATTTGGAAGTACCTAAAACTTAATATATGAAAAAAATAACAACCACGTTAATGGCCATATTCGTAATAACCGCCGCCTCTTCGCAGGACAATCCCCTTTTAAAGGAATTCGATACCCCCCACGGCACTCCTCCATTCGATGAAATAGAACTGGAGCATTATCTTCCCGCCGTCGAGGAGGGGTTGCGCCAGGCCCGCGAAGAGCTCCGGGCCATAGTGGAGAACCCGGAAGCCCCGACCTTTAAAAATACAATCGAAGCGCTGGAGAATTCGGGGGGCCTTTTAAACAAAGTGCTTAATATTTTTTACCCGCTCACATCGAGCAACACCTCCGAGCAAATGGAGGCCCTTTCGTTCGAGATACAGCCGCTGCTTACCGAGTATTCCAACGACGTTTCTCTGAATCCGGTTCTCTTCGAGAGGGTTAAGGCTGTCTACCTGCAAAAGGATGATCTCGACCTGGATACGGAACAGGCCAAATTGCTCGAAAATACATATAAGGATTTCACGCGCAGCGGGGCCGACCTCGGCGACAAGGACAAGGCTCGATACAGGGAACTTACAACCGAACTGGGGAACCTGTCGCTAAAATTTGCGCAGAACGCTCTGGCGGCTACAAACAGCTATACATTGAACATTCCGCCATCGGATGCCGCCAAGGTAGAATATATGCCCGAGTTCGTAAAGGCGGCGATGGCGGCCGAAGCCCGAAGCCGCGGCGAAGAGGGATGGACGGTGACCCTCCAGGCGCCCAGCTACGGCCCCTTTTTGACCTACTCCAACGAGCGCGACCTGAAGGAAAAACTATGGATGAAATCCAACGCCAAATGCAACGAGGGCGACCAGCTCGATAATAAGGCGACCGTAAGAAGGATTGTCGAAATAAGGAAAGAGATCGCAAACCTGCTCGGTTACCGAACATATGCGGACTATATCCTGGACGACCGCATGGCGGGCTCGAGGGAGAACGTCGAGAATTTCCTGAGCGAATTGCTCACCAGCACCAGGCAATGGGCGGTGGAGGATTTCGAAGAGGTGGCTCGCTTTGCATCGACCGTCGAAGGGGCCCCGGAAAAGCTGATGCCGTGGGATTTCGCTTACTATAACGAAAAACTGGTTACCGATAAATATGCATTCAACGAAGAGATAATCAAGCCGTACCTTCAGTTGGAGAATGTAGAAAAGGGAACATTCCTGTTGGCGGAAAAATTGTACGGCGTCACTTTCCGTGAAAATCCCGATATCCAGGTATATCACCCGGATGTTAAGGTATTCGAAGTATATGACCGGGACGGAAGCTTTCTTTCGGTGCTCTACATGGATTACTTCCCGAGGGAGAGTAAACGAAGCGGGGCCTGGATGACTTCGTTCCGGGATATGTATACCACGGAGGATGGCACGGAAGTGCGGCCGTTCGTTACCCTTAACTTTAACTTCACCAAGCCTACCGACGATGCACCGTCGCTGTTGAATTTTACCGAACTTACCACCATGCTCCACGAATTCGGACACGGACTGCACGGCATGCTGGCAAAAGGTAAATACCACTCGATTACGGGAACGGGCGTTTACCGCGATTTTGTGGAACTTCCCTCACAAATACTCGAAAACTGGGCCACTGAAAAGCAGTTCCTCGACCTGTTCGCAGTCCATTACCAAACCGGCGAGAAGATTCCCGACGACATAATAGAAAAGCTGATCCGATCCAAGAACCACCTCGAAGCCTATTCCAATGTACGCCAGGTTTCCCTCGGCTTGATCGACATGGCATGGCATACACTTACGGGCGATATTCCCCAGGACGTCGAGGCTTTCGAAAAACAATCGATAGCCCAGGCGCAGATTCTTCCCGACGTGCCGGGAACCTGCATTTCTCCTTCATTCTCCCACATCTTTGCCGGCGGGTACGCCACGGGTTATTACGGCTATAAATGGGCCGAAGTGCTCGAAGCGGACGCCTTCTCCCTATTCAAGGAAAACGGCATCTTCGACAGGGAGACGGCCGAGTCTTTCCGCCGGAACATCCTCGAAAAAGGGGGAACGGAGCATCCGATGACCCTCTATGTAAGGTTCCGCGGCCATGAACCCCAAACCGCAGCCCTTATAGAAAAGATAGGCGAAGGACGGAAAGAGTAATCTGTGGATGATCTCAGGCGGGGAGCTTTTTAAATGCAAAGCCGTACAACCATTGGAATCGGGGTTGTACGGTTTTTGTTTTTACATTTCGGGACAATGATATTACCAACCGGATCATGAAGCGCTATATACGGATAATTATTATATTTTTTACGATACTGCCGCTGATCTCCTGCGCCTGTACGCGAAGGAAAGCTGCCGCACCCCGCGAATATTACAGCGGTATTATGCGGATCGACGACCAGGGTAAACCCTATTTTACGGACTGCACTACCCGCATCCGGATGGAAATTTCGCTGCAGGGGCAGTACGAGGCTCTTCGCAGGGAATACGGGCTCGAGGATATTACAGATCGAGAGCCCCTTGTCCTGACTTTTTACGGCCGTCTGGTTAATCCACAGCCCCTTACCCCGGACGACGATTCCCCTCTCGAGCGCTATCCGCTCACGGATATCGAGGTCCGTGTCGATTCACTACTTTCACTTACCCGTGCCCCGGACTGCGTCTCCGACTATATGGTACCGGGTCTCTACCGGAAAATACACCACGGGAAGGCGGAAATTCTACGCCTTAGGCCGGATTATACTTTTTCGATCGAGAATCTCTCGGATGCCGGCGGCGGCCCGCTCCGGCAGGGACGTTGGTACCGCACCTCCGAAATGACCATCGAACTGTTGGCCGAGCCCGAAGGTTCCGTGACACCTTTCCAGATAATTCCCGCACAGGAATCCATTGCCGCCACGGAGAGGGGCGCCACAACTGTTTATAAGAAAGAATGGTTGTAGTTTCAGGGTCGGAATTCGAGGCTCATCTTCATTCCGATGTCCACGGCAAATCCCGAAACATGGCCGCTCGCCCAGCCCATATCGATCTCAAAAACCCGGGCTAACTCCAAAATGAGCTCCAGATCGGAAGCCGATACGATCTCCAGGTCACGCATTCTGCCGTCAGCACCGAGGGTAAATTCGAAATCTATCGATCCTTCCCCACTGTAATCCATATTATCATAGAACCATTCGTATAGACAATCGTAAAATCCTGCCATATCGGTTCTGGAATCGGGGACAAGATCGAGTAAAAAATAGCGGTCGCAGGGAATATAATGGGTAGGGTCTTCCCGCACAGGGGCGACGTTCATCCGCACTTTTTTTATGCCGGGCATCGACATATCGTATTTCGACAACATATTTTTAACTTCCCGTTCCGGTATCGCTTCCGCCCCGTTATGTGCTGTGAACTCCCGGTAAAATGCCGCAAGGCCGGGATTATTATCTGTCGGCGCAACGAAAACGAATTTGTCCGACGGCTTGCCCGCTTCACCCTCGATCTTGGTAAAGTCTTCATCCTGGTATCTTCTCACACAGACTTCCCGGACGATGTCACCGCCCTCGCTCTTCTGAGCGAACACAACGATCCCGGCGTCGTTGTAATGGTGTATCGACACATCTCCAGGCTTATACCACCACTTCGGGTCGACTCTTATATATTGCTCCGAAACGACGGTCGATAATAACCTTTCCAGCGCCTCCATTATGCCGGGCCCCGGAGCCATGACTATATTCCCGCCCTCTTCATACATCACGGCTTTAGATGGCAGGTGAAGATCGAACCGGCATCCTCCGTCGAAAGAATCCATCACGGACAATTCGAACTGCGTGGTCGCATATTCGGGATAATCCCGAAGAAGCGGAACGAGTGGGGAATAAAATGCGGGGCGGCAATTATAAATCAGTTCAAGGATATGGGGGCCGGGAAAAGACCGTGAAACAATATCGTTACTTCCTATTCGCCCCGTAGTCGTCTCTCGGCGCAGATAGCCGGGTATATACTGTGTGTTTTTGAATACTGAAAAATTATCCTCGAGCCTGAGTGCCGCCCGATCGTAGAGCGTCGGATCGAGAATATCGAGGTAATAAGCTGTATTGCCGAACCGACCCTCCAACTTGGCATTGGGACGGTAGGTGTAGGCATAAAGCCCCTCGGCCGAGATATAGCCGGGATAAAGGGGATCCTCGCTGAAAAATTCCAACGGGAACCACGCCTTGTTTCCCGAACCGTCGACTCCATACACAATGGTGGAACGGGGCAGCGAGGTGAGCCGCGGCAGAGTCTTTTCATCCGCGAGTATATGCATGGACGAGAGGTGGATAGAGGCGATCTCCTCGCTGGCCGGCATGAGTATGCCGTAGAGTATCATCGGCTCACTATCGCCGGGAAAGAGATAAAAGACTGCATGATAATCGGCGAGATTACCCTCCCCGAGCCCGGCTGCCGTCTGCTCCGCCCTGCGCAGTTGCCGCTCGGTCGGGCCTATGGGAAGCCTGTCGCCGAAAAGGTTTTGTCGACGGTGTATCACCTCGGTAATGAAATGCTGCCTTTCGGCTTCGTTGTAGGGCCCAAGGATTCCCTCCCTTTCGGAGGTAATCTCCTGCGCGCCGGAAACCGTGGCGATGCACAGGAATATAAAACCGAGATAAATTTTGAAAGGGTTGGGAGAGTCTATTCGGGAAGAAAGCACTTTTTCCATATTTTAAAATTGATCCGCTACGAAATGTAAAGATATTAAAGATGTGCTAATTTAACACTTTATGTGTCAGTTTAAAGATATGTTTAATCTTTAACTTTTAATTGTTCCATAGAGACTTTTTTTTCATCCTATGGATTCAATGTTGATAAAATTTGGCTCTTTTTATTTTGACAAGACCGGGGAAACCGTAAATTTGATAACGGATACGGGCTAAACCGGCCGTCGTTCCTTCTAAATTTTTATATGCCGAAATTAAAAACATTCCTCCTTACTCACATGCGATAGAATCGGACATGGTCTTCCCCGCCTGTGACCGATAACTTAACCGAAACCTCACATTATCTTAACACCGATTATTTTGCCACAAACTTACTTTGCACTAAATTACAGGATATGAAATTACCCCTCTTTGACGGGCCCATAGGTTCCGGTTCCGGCAATTTTCTCAAGTGGACGCTCTTTCTGACAGTTGTATTCGCCGCCGGAATATCCGGTGCATCGTGTTCGGACGATAACGATCCGTCCGCAACGGCGGACAGCCCACGGGTTCTCGAATTCAACTCCGCCGTTACCGGGTACGGTAAAACGCGCGTGGTGGAAACCCAGTGGGGCGAGGATAACATAGGTGTCTTCATGTTCGAGAACGGGCAGCCGGCATCGGCGGCAACCGACCTGGGTTACAACAAGAACTATTATACCGAGGGTGACGGGAATTTTTCACCCCTGACCGCGGCGGACAGATTGAAACTTTCGGAGGATGACGGTGCGGTCGATATTCTTGCCTATTATCCATATACGAATAACCTGGACGGATATATATTCAATGTGGACATAACCGACCAGATGATTCAGGAAGACCTCGATTTTCTCTACAGCGAAAAAATAGAGGGTATAACAGCATCGAGTGCGATAAAAACGCTGTCGTTCAACAGGCAGATGTCCAAGATAGTGTTCAATATTACCAATACCGGCCCGGGCGGGGCCAGCGCTCTGCGCAACCTCGAAGCCAAAGTTACGGGAGCAAGGACAAAAGGTAAATTCGATCTTCTTACCGGCACACTCACCCAGGACGATACTTCGGTCGATGAGTTCGATATGTGGCTTTTGACTACAACCGAGGGGCGTACGGCCGAAGCCATACTTATGCCTACCCAGGATGTTTCGGATATTAAATTCATATTTACCGTCGGTGAAGAGCAGTTTACTCTCGACTTTCCGGCGGGCAAAGTACTCCAAAGGGGTCATAAACTCATCTATGCGGTCAGGCTAAACAGCGAAGAGCCGGCCGTGGTGGAGCCCGTGAACGGATGGATGGAACTTCCGGCGGCCGAAGAGATCCCCTACACCCAACAGGTAACGCATATGATGTCGGGCGGGCGGAATTATACTTTGTTATACGATACCAAATATATGATCTCATATTGGGTCGCATACCCACTGGTGACGGATCATATCGGTAACGTTTCCAGAACCAATGCCTGGGCATTCGACCCTTCCGTGCCGAGCGAATACCAGGCTAACCTTAAATTGGGATCTTATAACGATAGCAGTTATGACCGCGGTCATCAACTTCCGAGCGGCGACCGAACCCACGACCGGACGGCAAACCAGCAGACCTTCTACTCCACCAATATGACCCCGCAAAACAGCACACTTAACCAGAATGCCTGGGCAAAACTGGAAGCCGAGGTGCGCAAATGGGCTCAAAAATGTGATACGATGTATGTCGTTACCGGAGCGATTTTACCGGAAAACGAAGACCAGATCACATATATTCCGGACAAAGCCGGAAAGAATATCGCTAAACCGGAATATTATTTTAAAGCTCTTGCAAGGCGTACGGGCGAAACATTCTCTACGGTAGCTTACAAATACGACAATGTGTCGACGACGGGTTCCAATTTCGATAATTACAAGCTCTCGGTCAAGGAACTCGAGGATCTGACAGGATTCGAATTTTTCCCGGCGTTATCGGACGCTATCAAATCCAACACCGATGTCACTTCCTGGTATTAAAAAATCTTACCGAAATGGATTTACCTTAACTTAAAAACATACGTTATGAAATCAGTAAGGAATTTATTTATGGCCGGATGCGCCGGGATCCTCGCCCTGGCCTCCTGTTCGAGCGACGACTCGGGCGATGTGATCGGTAGAAACCCGATCCGGTTTAACTCCGGGATCGAAACCCGCGCCGTAGACCAGACCTGGGGCAACGACGCCATCGGGGTTTACATGATCGAAAACGGTTCCACCCTCTCCGCCACATCGATAGTCGACGGGGCGGCCAATAAAAAGTTCACCACTGCCGGCACGGGAGATTTCGTGCATGCGACTCAGTCCGACCAGATACGTTTCCCGGAAAGCGGTTCGGTAGACTTCATCGCCTATTATCCATACCGGCAGACCATTACGGACTATAAATACCCGATCGACGTAAGCGACCAGACCGAATCGGCGGATATAGATTTCATGTATGCAAAGGCGGACGGATACAGCAAATCCTCCTCGAGCGTCACCCTGACCTTCAAACACTCGCTCTCCGCCATCAGGCTCTCGATCGAAGACCAGGAAGGCAACAGCCTGAGCGGTATGACGGTTGCCCTCGAGGGGTTGAACACCGAAGCGGAATACTCGCTGGTGGACAAATCGATTACCAACCTCTCCAATATAGCCGACATCGAGACAGTGGTGAGCAACGTCTCAGGCGCTGCGGCACAGGCGGACGCCATACTCATTCCGGCCAGCGGCCTTAGCGGAGTGAATCTCAAGATATACGTTCCCTCCAGCGGGATGGAATATAACGAAGATTTCAACTACGAGCTTAAGGCCGAGACACGCCATCTTTATGCCATCGTATTGAAAGGCGACGGAACAGTAACCCTCCAGCCCACAGGGAATATCGACGGATGGGATACCGAAGACAATACGGGCAATCCGATCGAGATCGATCCCGACGGGGCCGAAGCCGGAACCAAAGCCAATCCTTACGGGGTGGGCGATCTGGATGCTTCTCTTGTCGGCGAAACCGTTTGGGTCGAGGGCTACATCGTAGGAGCCGAAGAATCGGGCGCGCTGGTAACATCCGGAATTTCCACCCAGAGCAATATCGTCATAGCCGCATCGGCCGGCGAAACCAATTTGGCTAACTGTGTACTGGTCGATATCTCTACCGATACGGATGTAGAGGGCGCTCTCAATCTGGTTGACAACGACGACCTTTTGGGCCAGAGTGTCAAGGTACTCGGTACGGTAGCCGCCGGAGGCACCACCGCCTATGCCCTAAACAACGTAACCGACCAGGAAGGCGGGAATGAGCCGGGAAGCGGCGGAGCGGAGCTCCAGTTCCTGGACACTTTCGGGCCGGCATGGAGGGAAGGAACGTCGGGAA